>DASZYK010000254.1:0-4243 GCA_035545455.1 Steroidobacteraceae bacterium | reverse complement strand
ACCACCCGGTCGCCCGCGGCGAGTCCGCTCAGGACCTCGATCTCGGACACCGAAGCGGCGCCGAGCTCGACCGGCGTGCGCATCGCCTCGTTGCCGCGCACGACGTACACGAAGTGCGTGCTCGGATCGAGAAAAGCTCCGCGCTCGAGCTCGAGGACGCCGCGATGCTCGCCCATCACGATGCGCACGGCCGCCTGCTCGTTCTGGCGCAGGCCGGCGGGCTGCGCTCCCGTGAATTTCGCGCGCCCCGTCACCCAGCCGTCGCGCACGTCCGGGGACACTTCGGTGACCGTGCCGTGCACGGTCTGGCCGTCGAGGGTGATGTCCGCGGGCAGACCCGGCTTGATCCCGCCGGCGAACGACTCCGCCACCTGGAACTCGATGGCGAGCGCCGAGAGATCGATCACCGTCACGAGCGGCACGCTGCTGCCGACGTGGGACTGGTCGGGCTGCGCGAGGTCCGCGACCATGCCATTGACCGGCGAGCGGACGGTGAGCGCCTCGAGCCGGCGCTCGAGTCCCTTGACCAGGAGGAATTGGGCGTTGCGCGCGAGCTCGCGGGTGCGCAGCTCGAGCAGGATCCGCTCGCGCTCGAGGCGCGCGTTCTGGTTCGCGTGCTCATAGCTCAGCCGGGCCATGGAATAGGTGTCGTAGGCGGCTTCGTAGCGATGCTCGCTGATGACGTGCAGCGACCAGGCGGCCTGCAGGCGCTGCAGCTCCCTGAGCTGCTGGCTCATGGTCACGGCGGCGAGGTCGGCCCGCTGGCGGTTGTCGAGCAGCTGCTGGCGCAGCTCGATCCGCTGCTGCGCGAGCGCGGCATCCATGCTCTGAAGCGTGGCCCGCTCGCGCTCGTACTCGTTCTCGAGCTCGGGGCTCGTGAGGCGCGCCAGCACTTCTCCCTTGGCGACGCGGTCGCCGCCGTGCACGAGGTAGGTGACCGTGCCCGCCGCCGTCGAGGAGAGCGTCGGGCTCACCGCGGCGATGACCGTTCCCTTGGCTGCCACATCCTGCACGAAGTCGCCCCGGGTCACCGCCGCGAGCTCGAGCGCCTGGCGGGAGACGACATGTCCGGACTGCGCCCAGCTGTGCGCCAGCCAGGAGAGGGCCGCCGCGAGCCCGAGGAGGACGCCGGCCGCGGCATGGAAGGCTCGGCGCCGATACCAGGCACGCGGCGACTGCTGGCGCGCGATGTCCTGAGCGGCCGTGTTGCGGATCGGTGTCGGCGCGGCGCCCACGGGGGAGGGAGTCTTGAGGTTGGTGATGCTCATGGCGGTTCTCACGCGGAGCTTTTGCACGTCATGTGCCAACAGCGCGTCGCCGCCGCAAGCGCTTGAAAGAGAGGCTGTTTTTGCCTGTTTGAAGCAGCGGCGGCATGGTGCGCCCCTGTCCGTCCGCCGGACAGCGGACACTCGCGCGGACACCGCGGTTGCGCTTCGGCCCTGGCTTGCATGGCAGGCAGGCAGCCTGCAAGCTCGAATCTTCGGAGGGGTTCCACAGCCACAGGAGTACTCATGGCCACCCGTCGCACCACTGGATCCGCTCGTGCCACCGAGTCTGCGCAGGCCGCCGAGAGAGCCGCGCCACGCCGACGCGCCCCGTCGGTGAAGCCATCCGCCGAGTCCGGTGCTTCCACCGGCATCACCGTGTCCGATGACGCGCGCCGCGCGATGATCGCGCAGTCGGCCTATCTGCGCGCCGAGCGGCGCGGCTTCGCCTCGGGAGGCGAGGTCGAGGACTGGCTGGCTGCCGAGGCGGAAGTCGACGCCCTGCTGCGGGCCGGAAACGGCGGCCCGCCGCAGTAAGCCGGTCCTGGCCGGCGCCCGGCTAGGCGTCCTCCACGGCCCGGTGATGCCGGACCTGTGAGGGCGCAAGCCCGGGCAGATGGACGACGACGCACCCCGCTCCCGGCAGGAAGTGCGCATCGCCGCCGTGGCTGCGGGCCACCTGGCGAACGATCGCGAGCCCCAGCCCCGAGCCCGGCGTCTCGACGTTGAGCCTGCGGAAGCGCTGGAACACCGCTTCCTCCTGGCCCGGCGGCACCCCGGCGCCCTCGTCCGCCACCTCGATCGTGACGAGATCGGAGCCCTTCGCGGGGCTCTCGATCCGCGCGCTCACCTTGCCGCGGCCGTGCAGGATCGCGTTCTCGAGCAGGTTGCGCACCATGTCGCGCAGGTCATCGCCGTTGCCGCGAACCTGGACGCAATCCGGGACGTCGACGTCGAGCTCGCGGCCCCCGGTTTCCATCAGAGGCAGCACCATTGCCGCCGCTTCGCGCACCACGCGTGACAGGTTGACGGGAGGCAGCGCCTCGGCGCGGCGCTCGCGGGAAAGTGATTCCTTGCGGGCGAGATCGAGCAGCTGATCGACGAGGCGGCCCATCTGGGCGAGCTCGCGCTCGACCGCGCTCCAGTCGATGTTGCCCGTGAGCCGCGCGCGCTGCAGGCGCAGGTTGAGCACCGCGAGCGGCGTGCGCAGCTCGTGGGCGGCGTCGGTCGTCAGCCGCCGCTCGGCCGCATAGGCCCGCGAGAGACGGTCGAGGGCGCCGTTGACCGCCTCGACCAGCGGCTGGATTTCCCGCGGCAGCTCGCTGGCGGAGATGCGCATGTCCGGTCGCCGCGGCCCAACCCGAGCCGCGTCCCGCGAGGCGCGCGCGATCGGGCGCAGGCTCCACCAGCTGATCACCCAGATGAGGGCGAGTCCGAGCAGCGCGAACGGCACGATGATCGTGAGCTGCTCGGAGCCTTCCTCGAAGAGGCTGTCGACGAGCTCGTCGCGATCCAGGTCACCGCGGCCGACGAGCACGGTGGTGCCTCGGGGCCCGTGCGCCGCGACGACGGCGCGGCGTGCGCGGCCGGCGCCGATGAACTCCACCGGTCCGAGCGTGTGGTGCGAGTCGACGGGAATGTAGGGCAGCGGCGCGGCCAGGTTGGCGGAGCGCGCGATGGGGCGTTGCGCGGCATCGAACACCGTGAAGACGAACTGGCGCGAGGGGCTGCCGTAGACCTCCTGCCAGTCGGCGGGCGCGCGCACCTCGAGCGAGCCGTCGGCGCCGACCCGCATGGCACCCAACAGCTCGCGCGCCTGATTCTCGAGCGTGCGCGTGCGCAAGTCGTTGGTGATCCTGTGCACTTCGGTGCGGTAGG
This sequence comes from Steroidobacteraceae bacterium, assembly GCA_035545455.1. Taxonomy (GTDB): domain Bacteria; phylum Pseudomonadota; class Gammaproteobacteria; order Steroidobacterales; family Steroidobacteraceae; genus 13-2-20CM-66-19. The sequence goes on along the minus strand of DASZYK010000254.1, from coordinate 1,100 downwards.
AGAGAAGCGCCGCCCCGAGGCCGAGCACGAACACCGCCACCATCGCCCCGAGCAGGCGGAGCCTGAGGCTGTGCGGGCGGCTCACTGCGGACCGTCCTGGGGCGCACCGCCGGTCAGACGGTAGCCGATGCCCCATTTGGTCTCGATCTGCAGGGCGGCGCGGGCCGCCGCGAGCTTGCGCCGCAGGCGCGATACCGCCGCCTCGAGCGCGTTCGCGCTGCCCGCATCCTCGAGCGCATACAGCCGGTCCTCGAGGCGGTCCTTGGTGATCACCTGCCCGGGAACCCGGATCAGCTCTTCGAGCAGCGCCGCCTCGCGGCGCGTGAGCTCGAGTGACTTGCCGAATGCCGTCGCCTCCCGCGTGACCGTGTCGAAGGTCACGCCGCCCACCGAGTAGGTCGTGCCCCGCGGATTGCCGGCGCGGCGCAGCACGGCGCGCAAGCGCGCCTCGAGCTCGAGGAGGTTGAACGGCTTGATGATGTAGTCATCGGCGCCCGAGTTGAGCCCGAGCAGCCGGTCATCCATGCTGTCGCGCGCCGTGAGGATGATGGCGGGCAGCTCCGCATGCGAGGCGCGCAGCGCGCTCAGCACCTCCATGCCGTCCATGTCGGGCAGGCCGAGATCGAGTATGGCCGCATCGATGTGCGCCACCCTGGCTGCCGCCAGCGCGTGATCGCCGCGGCCGACCGCGTCCACGGCGAAGCCGCGCTCCTTGAGATGATCCGCGATCATCTCGCGCATCGCCCGGTGATCTTCGACCAGCAACACCCGCATTCGGCTTCGGCTCCGGCGCGTAGGGTGCGCCGGCTGGCATATTATCGCGCCGGGGCTGACGAAGAGCTGACTCGAAGCCGGCGGCGGACGGCCTTCCCCCGTGCCGCTCGCGACCCGCGTTCCCGGGCTTGGGGCGCCCCGGGAGCGTCGTCAGGACTTGGTCAGCATCCATCCATCATGCTGCGCGTACCAGGCTCGAGGGGCCCTCCATTCGTGCGACCCGTGTTTCCACAATCCCACGAGCGCCCGGCCCCGGGCCGCCGGGCGCGGCGCCTGGGCGCGCTCGCGGCGGGCACCTGCGCCGCTCTGCTCGGAGGCTGCGCGCT
>DASZYK010000253.1:0-2574 GCA_035545455.1 Steroidobacteraceae bacterium | reverse complement strand
CCGCCGCGCGAACGGCGGTTTCGCCCTCCACCTCGAGGACGGCCGCGTCGTGACGAGCCGCCAGGTGGTCCTCGCGGCAGGTCACATGGCCTTCCATGTCATGCCGCCGGAGCTCTCGGGCCTGCCCGAGCCTCAGGGCGTACACCGCGCCCGCATGGGCGCCGTGGAGCGCTATGCAGGGCGGGACGTGACCGTCATCGGCGCGGGACAGTCCGCGCTCGAGTCCGCAGCCCTCCTCCACGAGGCAGGCGCACGCGTGAGGGTGATTGTGCGGGGTGATCGGCTGCTCTGGAACGAGCCTTCACGGCGGCGATCGCTGCTGGAGCGCATCCGCATGCCTGATGCCGGTATCGCCAGCGGCTGGCGCTCGGTCGCCATCTCCGAGCTGCCCCGAACGTTCCGCTGGCTATTCCCGCCGGCCAAGCGGCATCGATTCGTCGCCAGCGCCTACGGCCCGAGCGGCGCCTGGTGGCTGCGTGATCGCTTCGTGGATCAGATCGAAGTGTGGCTGGACTCCCGGATCGAGATGGCCTCCATGGTGGGCGATCGCGTACGCCTTCGCGTAGCGCGAGCCGAGGGCGTGCAGGAGTGCGTCACGGATTACGTGATCGCCGGCACGGGATTCCGGGTCGACGTCAATCGGCTGGATTACCTGGATCGCTCGCTGATCGCCGATCTGCGGACCGAAGCCGAAGGTATTCCGGCACTCAGCCCGCGTTTCGAGACTTCGATACCGGGTCTCTACATGGCCGGGATCGCCACCTCACCGGTCTTCGGACCGATCATGCGCTTCATGTACGGCGCCAAGCATGCCGCGCCGATCATCGCCCAGGCCTTGCGCTGAGCCGTCCGGGTATCAGCGGGCGCCCGTGCCCATGACCACGACCTCCGCCGTCTGCAGGAGGATCGCGAGATCGAACAGCAGCGAGTTGTTCTTCACGTAGTAGAGGTCGTACTGCAGCTTCTCGAGCGCGTCCTGCTCCGAGGAGCCGTAGGGGTAGCAGAGCTGCGCCCAGCCGGTGAGGCCCGGCTTCACACAGTGCCGCTCCACGTAATACGGGATGCGCTCGGCGAGCTCGGCGACGAACTCAGGGCGCTCCGGACGAGGCCCCACCAGGCTCATCTGCCCCCGCAGGACGTTGAGAAGCTGCGGCAGCTCGTCGAGCCTGGTCTTCCTGATGAAGGATCCCACGCGGGTCACGCGCGGGTCGCGCGCCTGCGCCCAGCGCGCGCGGCCGTCACGCTCGGCATCCACGTGCATGCTGCGAAACTTGAGGACATTGAAAGGGCGTCCACCCAGACCCACCCGCCGCTGCCGATAGAGCACCGGCGCACTCCAGCCGTCCTGGACCTTGAGCGCGAGCGCCGTCATCAGTATGAACGGCAGCGTGAGCGTGAGCACGGCCAGGCTGCCGATCAGATCGAGCACCCGTGAGGTGACGAGCCGCAGCGGATCGCGCCGAAATCCCTGCCCGAAGATCATCCAGCTCGGATTGAGGACATCGAGCCGCACGCGGCCCGTCTCGCGCTCGAGGAAGGTAAGAAGCTCGGTCACGTCTATGCCCGCGAGGCGGCATTTCAACAGCTCCGCGAGCGGAAAGCCGCTGCGCCGGTCGTCCATGGCGACGACGACCTCGACGACGCTGAGCTTCTCGCAGAGGCGCACCAGGTTGCCGTGCGGGTCGATGATCCTGTCATGAGCGACCGCGTGCTCAGCCGGGTGCGTCGGCACGAAGCCGGCCACGACGAAGCCGCGGCGGTCCGCCCGGCGGCGAAGCCCCGCAATCGCCGCCGCCGATTCGCCCGCCCCGTAGACGAGCACCCGGCGCTTGAACACGTCCTCATCGACCACGTGCGAGAAGATGAGCCGGGAGATCGTTACGCCGCACAAGCCGCCGATCGCCGCGAGCGCCACGACACCCCGGCCCATCCAGAGCGCGGGCACAAGATAAAAAAGCGTTGCAGTGATGACGAAGCCCGCTGCGAGCGCGATCGCCACTCGCAGCGCGATGCCGGCAAGCCGCGCCCGCTGCCGCAGGCTGTAGAGCCCGAAGGCGAGAAAGCAGATCATCATCACGACGCTGAAGAGCAGCGCCCGTGGCCAAAGCGCGCCACGCAGCTCGGGGAGGTCGCCGACCGAGATGGGACTCACGCCGAACCGGGCCATGACCGCGCCGTACACGGCTGCGAAGAAGACCATGGCCTCGATCGCCGAGAGCACTGCCATCGACACGGGAACGTTATGCCCGAGCATGCGGATTCGCATGGCTCAGGCGCTCTGTACTGGAGGCATCCCTGCCCGGGCGCTCAGCCCTCTATTTTTTTTGCCGGAATTCGTTCGACCCGGCACTTGCGGTGGTGCCATTGTTGTTGATCCCCGTCGGCGTACTGTCGCACGAGCCCGGCTCTTTGGGCAAGGGCGAATCTGAAGACCATTAGACATATTGGAAAAAAAACGAAGCCCTGCACCAGTAAACGGCAGGCCCCGCCGCAATGCCACGTACATCCTCCCTCCTTTTGTTATCCTGTCGTCGGCTACCGGGCTACAACGATTGCACGACGATTACACACCCG
>DASZYK010000252.1:0-4011 GCA_035545455.1 Steroidobacteraceae bacterium | reverse complement strand
GATCGCATCGACCTTGAGATAGCTGTCACCAGGCCGTGCGGGGCCGATGCACACGGTGCGCTCGGCGAGCCGCGCCGGCATCGAGTCGCGGTCGACCTCGGAAGCGGCCAGCACTGTCTCGATGCCGAGATGCCGGCATGTGCGGATGATGCGCATTGCGATCTCGCCACGGTTGGCGATGAGGACACGGCGTATCGTCACTCCCGGGTCACCTTGCTTGCGCGCATCCGTTCGAATCTAACGCCGGACAGCGGGAAGCCGCGCGGACGAGAGCGCAAGCGGATGGCCTCGCAGCGCAAGGGTGCACCGCTCCTGACCCGCCGGGATTCTCCGCGGTCGACGTGCCGGCGCCACCACTGCCCAGCTCATTCGACGATTGTCTCGATGAGTGTCGGCTCGTCCGCAGCGAACGCCTGGCGCAGAGCCTCATCCAGCGACTCCGCGCGATCGATCCGGCGGCCGCTCAGTCCCTGGCCCTGCGCCAGCGCGCAGAAGTCGACGTCCGCGAGGCTGGTGCCGACGGTCCGCTCGAGGCCGAAATGCCTGCCGAACTCGACCAGCGCTCGATAGCCGCGGTTGTTGATGATGACGAAAGTGATGGGCAGTCGCAGCTTCGCGGCGGTCCACAGCCCCTGGATGGCGTACATTGCCGCTCCGTCGCCCAGAATCGCGATGACCTTCCTGCCGGGCCGCCCGAGCGCAACACCGATGGCCGCGGGAAGGCCGTGACCCAGTCCGCCGCTCGCGCACGTATAGAACGTATCCCTCTGCAGGATGGGCAGATACTCGTGCATGGCACCCCGGCTGCTCGCCGCCTCTTCCACGATGATGCTGTCGGGGGAGCGCAGCGCCGCAATCTGCTGCAGCACGTACCGGTCGGTGAGCGGTGAGCCAGGGGCGCGGGGCGGCGCCTCGCGGCGCGGCGGTGCGACGCGCGCCCGCGGCGGGGGCCCTGCCAACAGCTCCTGAGTGCCGAGCTTGAGGCTCGTGAAAATCGCCGTTCCGACCGGCGCCCAGGACGCGATCGAGGGGTCGTCGATGAGCTGGATGAGCTGCGCGCCGGGGGGCAGATGCGGGCCGAAGCCCTCCACGTGATACGTGAAGACGGGGGCCCCGAGCACCAGGATCAGGTCGTGCCCGGTGAGGTCGCTCACGATGCGCTCGCGGCTCGCGGCGAGGAAGCCGGCGAAGAGCGCGTGATCCTCCGGAAAGCTGTTGCGGGCTGACAGAGGGCTCACCCACACACGGGCCTGATGCCGCTCCGCGAGCGCGATCACCTCCTCCCACGCATCGTCCCGAGCCGCGGAAGCGCCGACCACGAACGCCGGCCGAGCGGCCTGCGCGAGCCGTCCCGCCGCCTCTGCCAGCGCCTCGGGATCGCCGCGCACGCGGAAGCTCACCCGGCGCAGCTCGACCGGCGCAGCCGGCCGGTCCCAGTCATCGACGGGCACCGAGACGAGGGTCGGGCCACGCGGGGGTTGCATCGCGACGTAATAGGCACGCGCCAGCGCCGCCGGCACATCCTCGGCGCGAGCCGGCTCGCAACTCCACTTGACGTAGGGCTTGGGCAGCTCCGTGGCCTGGACGGAGAAGAGGAAGGGCTCGAACGGCAGGATCGAGCGCGCCTGCTGGCCGGCGGTGATGACGAGCGGGGTCTGGTTCCTGTACGCGGTGAAGATGTTGCCCATCGCGTGGCCGACGCCGACGGCGGAGTGCAGGTTCACGAATGCGGCATTGCGGATCGCCTGCGCGTAGCCATCCGCCATGGCGACGGCCACGGACTCCTGCAGTCCGAGGATGTAGCGGAAATCGGCCGGAAAGCCGCGAAACAGCGGCAGCTCCGTCGACCCGGGATTGCCGAAGATCGTCGTCATCCCGAGCGCCCGCAGCAGCTCGATGGTCGCCGCGCGCACCGTGTGATCCGCGCCGGCGGCGCGCTCTTTCGGTGGGACGATCTCGGACATGCGTGACTCCCCGCGAGCCTATGCGGTCATGCCGCCGTCCACGGCCAGGGTGGTCCCGGTGACGTAGCTGCTCTGGTCGGAGGCCAGGAAAAGCACGGTACGGGCGATTTCCTCCGGGGCGGCGTGGCGGCGCAGGGGAATCAGCTCGTCGAAGAATGCGCCGGCGTCGCGCCCGAGAATGGCGCTCAATCTGGTCTCGATCTCGGTCTGGAACGGGTTGCGGGTCGGGCCCGGGTGGATCGTATTGACCCTGATGCGACGCATGGCCGCCTCCTTGGCGACCGAGCGCATGAGCCCGACCTGTGCATGTTTCGCGGTGATGTAGGCGTAGGGTCCCGGATCGCCCCGCAGACCGACCACGCTCGAAGTGATGATGATGCTGCCCCCGTCGTTCATCCGCGGGAGACCATGCTTGCAGGCGAGGAACGCCCCCCTCACGTGTACCCGCAGGACCTCATCGAACACTTCCTCCGGAAAGTCCGCGATCGGGCAGATGGCACCGGAGTTGCCGGCGTTGCTGAAGAGCACGTCGATCCTCCCCCAGCGCTCCACGGCGGCGGAAAGGTACGCGACCGTGTCCGCAGTGCTGCCCACGTCTGCGACCCGGGATGCAACGCGGTCGCGGGCGACGCCGGATTCGAGGAGCTTTGCGACGCACCGCTCGAGACTGTCCGCGGCGATATCGACCAGTAGAACGCGGGCACCCTCCGCCAGAAACACCTGCGCGGACGCAAATCCGATGCTGCCGCCGCCGCCGGTGATTACACACACACGATTCTGAAGTTGCCCCATGAGAGTGTCGTCCCCTACAGGTTGTGAGCGCTCATTTCCCGCGCGATGTAATCGGCCTGCCGCAGCGCCAGTGCGACGATGGTCAGCGTGGGATTGGCCGAGCCCGGCGTAGTGAGCGCGCTGCCGTCCGAGATGAACAGGTTCGGAACGTCGTGGGTCCTTCCGTGCATGTCCGTGACACCGTCGCGGGGATCCTTGCTCATCCGCGCGCTGCACATGTTGTGGGTGGCGGGCGTCTGGCGGGAGAACGTGACTCGGAGCGCATCCACCGCCTCGTACAGGGCTTTCCCCTGGCGCTGCGCATGGGCACGCATGGCCGAATCGTTGGGGTGCTCGTCGCAGTGGATGTTCGCGGCCGGCAGCCCGATTTCGTCCTTGACCGCGTGATTGAGCGTGATCCGGTTGGTCGATCTCGGCAGGTCCTCGCCGTTGATCAGCATGCCGGACATGCGGACGTAATGATCCATGAAGAAAGCGAGGTCCGGTCCCCACATCGTGCACGGAAATCCGGCCAGCGGCAGGCTCGGCAGATCGAGCGCCGCCAGCTCCAGGTGATAGCCGCCGACGAAGCCGCGCGCAGGATCGTTCCTGATCTCGTCCTCGATGATGCCGGCCAGTGTCGTGCCCCGGTAAAAGTGTATGGGTTTCTCGAAGGCTCCCCAGATGAAGGCCGCCACGTGGTGACAGAAGTTGCGCCCGACCTGATCGCTGGAATTGGCGAGCCCGTGCGGATACCGCGCGGATTCCGAGAGCAACAGCAGGCGTGCCGTCTCCACGCTGTTGCACGCCACGCACACGATCCGCGCCTTCTGCAGCTGTTCCCGGCCCTGAGGATCACGGTAAACGACCGCGGAGACGCGTCCATCCTTCGCATGCTCGATCCGCACCGCCTGGCTCCGCGTGCGCAGGTCGAGGTTGCCGGTCGCTTCCGCCCGCGGAATTTCCGTGTAGAGCGTGCTCCACTTCGCGCCGGTCTTGCATCCCTGAATGCAGAACCCCTGCTGGATGCAGAATGCCCGATCGTCAGCCGGACGCGAGTTGATCGCCATGTAGCCCGTATGGACTTTCCTGTAGCCGATCCTTCTGGCGCCGTTGTACATCACCTTGAAGTTGCTCGAGGCCGGGAGGCCGGGATTGCCGTGGCGCCGCGTCACGACCATGCGTTTCTCAGCGAGGTCGTAGTAGCGCTCGAGCTCGGCGTACTCGAGAGGCCAGTCGATGAGCGAGGTGCCCGGCACGTCTCCGTATGTCGTGC
>DASZYK010000251.1:0-6007 GCA_035545455.1 Steroidobacteraceae bacterium | reverse complement strand
GGCCAGATGGTCGAGGCGATGAGGGTGTCGTCGAAGCCGACGACCGTGAGGTCCCGCGGCACGTCGAGCCCGCGCCGCTGCGCCTCGGCGACGACCGCGGCCGCCATGTCGTCGTTGCTCGCGAAGACGGCGGTCGGCGGCGGCTCGGTGGCGAGGAGCTTGCGGGCCGCATCCAGGCCCGAGCGGAAGCTGAAGAAGCCCTGCTCCATGCGCGGCGGCTGCCGCTCGCCGCGCCCGGCGCGGGCTTCCTCGAGCGCGGCGTTGAAACCGAGCCAGCGCTCCTCGCTCGCGCTCTGGTTGGGATGTCCCTTGATGAAGGCGAGCCGCTCGTGTCCCAGGCTGATGAGGTAGCGGGTCATCTCGAGCGCCGCGGAATAGTCGTCGATGCGCACGCACAGGGTATCGGGCGCCGGGCGGCCCGCCGCGACCGTCACCACGGGCAGCCGGGCGGCCCGCAGCTCGGAATGGACGATGGCCGAGTCGCAGAGCGGCGGCGGCAACACCGCGCCCACGACGGAGCCGGCAACGAGCCGCCGCACCGCCCGGCGCGAGGCGGCCGGGGTCGGCTCGCATTTCTCGAGCACGAGCTGCACCCCGTGCCGGGCCGCCGCCTCGAGCGCTCCGACCAGGAACTCGCTCAGATAGGCCGAGCTCGGGTTGCCGTAGAGCAGGCCCAGCCGCTCACCCCGCTCGCTCGCGAGATTGCGTGCGGCGAGGTTGGGCGAGTAACGCAGCTCCCGGACGGCGCGTTGCACGGCCTGGCGCGTGACGTTGCTCACGTATGCGCTGCCGTTGACGACACGCGAGACGGTCATCGGCGACACGCCCGCATGCCGCGCCACATCCTTGATGGTCACACCACCGCGAAGCCTGCTGCGGGTCCTGCGAGCGGGCTTGCTCATCGGACCTCGTACGCGGCGTACGAGTGCGGGGGCAGCTGCACCACGAAGCTGGTCTCGTTGCGCTTGCCGGGCGCGGGCCCCGGAGTGCTCCCGGATGCCGGCAGCACGCTCTGCCCGGAAGCGAGATCGACCAGCCTGGAGGCGCCGCCCTCGACGAAGACGCGCACGGTGGCCGGGCTCGCGCGGTACGACTCCACGACGAAGGTATGGTTGTCATAGGCGAAGAGGCTCACGTGCGCGGGAGCGTCGATGCGCAGCGGGAAGCGCTCGAGGAGATACCCTCGCAGCTGATCGAGCAGCGGCTGCGGCAGCTGATAGAGATCGCCCATGTTGGCCGGCACGTCGAGCACGTAGAGCCGGCCGCGCGCGTAGCCGGTCGTGAGCAGGATGGGCACGGAGTTGGCCGAGGCCTCGCCGCGGATGAGCGGCCAGGAGTCGTTGGTGTAGAAGTGGATCTGCGGGAAGATCACCGGCCGGTTGCTGCGGCCGGGCACGTCGAGCTCCCCGCCCCCGTGCGGCCCGAAGGTGCCGAAGTAATGGCGCGCCGCGATGGGCGCTCCGTCATAGCTCACCTCGGCCACGTTCTCGATGCCCCGGTGCGCGAGCGCGTGCAGCAGGCCCGAGGTGATGATGACCTGGCCGCCCGCCTCGAGATTGCCCTCGATCTCCTGCACCAGGTTGGGATCGAGCGCCGCCTCCTCGGTGAGCAGCACGACCTGCGCGCCCTTGGGGAAATGCGGCGTGAGGTCGATCGGAATGCCGATGTTGCCGAGGTAGTTCTGCAGGAAGTCCTCCCCGGAGGAGGACTGGTAGGGCTTGTAGCTCGCGATTCCGAGCGGATTGCCGAGCTTGCCGACGACGGCGTCCACCTTGGCGAGCGAGTAGCCCGCGACGGCCGCCCACCCGGGCACGGCTTCGCTTCCCGCCGGGGGGTGGAACGCCTCCGCCATCGCGCTCCAGTCGAAGCTGGTGTCCTCACCCGCCCACGGCCGCTCGCCGGCAATGGCCGGGTCGGCAGAGGCGAGCTGCGTCCAGCTGAAGAGCGTGATCTCCGGCGCCTTGGCGAACATCGTGTCCCAGAGCTGCTCGGCGTAGCGCGTCTCGAAGGTGTCGACCCAGCCGCCGCGGTTGCCGCCGTCCGGACGGATGTTGCTGTAGTAGCGGTAGATGAGGTAGCTCTCGTACTGCTGCAGCAGCTGATAGGTCTCGACCGGATCGCGCGTCTCGGTGCCGGTGTAGATGTAGTCGAACATCTGCGCCTCGCGGTCGAGATCGAAGCCGAGGCCCTGGAAGTGCTCGTACCAGTTCGGGTACTTGATGATCACCTTCACGTGCGGATTGGCCTTGCGGGCCGTCTCGAGGATGACGTGCTGCGCCACCCAGCGCATCTTCTTCAGGCGGTACCGGGTCCAGGAGAGCGAGCCCTTGGCGCGGATGTCGGCCTCGCTCCTCGTGTTGTAGAACGAGAAGTCATCGAGGATCACCGTGTCGAAGTGGCTCGCCGCGATCCGCACGGCGCGCTCCGCGGTGGCCACGTCCTGCGGGTCCTCGTAATCGAACGTGCGGAACGCGCCGCGCTGGTCCTGCGAGGTCAGCGTGAGGCCGCCGTCGACGGTGATGCCGCGCGCCCTGAAGAAGCCCGCGATCCGCTCGAGCGAGTCCGGGTCGGCGAACACGCCGCTGCGGTAATCCTCGAGGTACACCTTGTCGAAGTGGACCTGGCTCCAGATGCGCTCGAACTGCTGCTCGAGCACCTTCGGATCGGCGAGCTGGCGCGTGGAGGCCACGGGGATGTAGATCGCCACGCTGAAGTTGTGATAAGGCCGCTGCGGCGGGGCGGCGAGCGCAACATTGCCCGCGAGCATCAGGAACGCCGCGGCGGCGGCGCGGCACAGACCGACCGTAAGAATCCCACGCATCACATTCTCCCCGCGCCCGCGGCGCAGACATCACAATGAATCTCGACCGCAGCGCCCGAATACCCGACGGTGCCGTCGGGCGGCGCCTCGAAGTCATCCGCCGGATGCGCCCGCGGCGTCATCCAGCGGATATGGAAGGCTCGGGTCTGCTGCATGCCTGGAAACTCCCCGGACCTGCGCCCGATGGTCAACGTGCCGGTCGCCTGGTCGTACGAGAGCGCAATGGTGGAGTACCTGCCCCGCCGGTAGCCGAGGCTGGTCCCCTCGTCCTCGTAAAGGGTGAAATGACCGCTCGCGCCGGTGTAGACGAGAAGGGTGAGCGGCGCATCGGGCTTCTCGCCCGTGTACTCGATCGCCGGCCCCGCCGGGACGATCGAGCCCGCGCGCACGAAGAGCGGCATGCGCGAGAGCGGCGCCGCGGCATCGATGCGGCGGCCGCCCCGGAACGTGCGGTTGCTGTAGAAGTCGTACCAGAGCGCGCCCGCCGGCAGATACACCTCGCGACTGCGCGCCCGGTAGCGGTACACCGGGCTCACGAGAAACGCGGGCCCGAAGAGGTACTCGTCCGCGATGTCCCGCACCTTGGGGTCGGAGGGGAAGTCCATCTCGAGCGCCCGCATGATCGTCGAGTCCTCGCGCCACGTGTCGCCGGCGAGAGTGTAGATGTAGGGCATCAGGCGGTAGCGCAGCTTGTCGTAGTAGACGAGCGTGTCGAAGACCGCGGAGCCCGGCGGCGCGAGGTTGTAGATCTCCCGGTGCGGCGCCTGGCCGTGCGAGCGGAACACCGGACAGAAGGCGCCGAACTCGAACCAGCGCGCATTGAGCTCGCGCCACTGCGCGAGGTCCTTCGCGTCCGGATCGAGATATCGCGCCTCCGGCTGATAGCCGCCGATGTCCATGGTCCAGTTGGGCAGGCCCGAGAGCGAGAAGCCGACGCCGGCCGCGATCTGATTCCTGAGATCCGACCAGCGCGGCGCGATGTCACCGCTCCAGACGGCGGCGCCGAAGCGCTGCAGGCCCGCGAAGCCCGAGCGGGAGAGAATGAAGACCCGGGTATCGGGACGCGCGGCGAGGTTGCCGCGATAGACGCCGCCCACGTGCTCGAGCGGATAGGCGTTGAAGAGCGCCGCGCCCGGGCCGAGCGGCGTCGGCGACATCAGCGCCTGCCGCTCCTCGAGGCTCGTATTGGAGATCATGTCCGGCTCGTCGGCATCGAGCCACCAGGCATCCACCCCCAGACTCGCCAGCCGCTCGTCGATCTGCTGCCAGTAGAGGCGCCGCGCACCCGCCGAGAAGGGATCGTAGAACCCGTACGTGTAGCCCGGACCCACCCAGTCCCTGATCCCGAGCTTCACGCTGAGCGGGAACATGTCGCCGTGCGCGGCGAGCTCCTTGTAGTTTTCCGTCGTCGGATAGAGCTTCGGCCAGACCGAGATCATGAAGTGCGCATGCAGCGCATGCACCCTGGCGATCATCGCCCGCGGGTCGGGATAGCGCGACGGGTCGAACGCGTGCGAGCCCCAGGCGTCGTCCTTCCAGTAACGCCAGTCCTGCACGATGTTGTCGAGCGGAATGCCGAGCCGCCGGTACTTCTCGACGACGTCGAGGAGCTGCCGCTGAGTCTCGTAGTGATCCCGGCTCTGCCAGAACCCATACGCCCAACGCGGCAGCAGCACCGCCTTGCCCGTCACGCGGCGGTAACCGGCGATCACTCCATCGAGGCTCGTGCCGCGAATGAAGTAGTAATCGATCGCGTGGCCGGCCTCGGAGAAGAGGGACAGCCTCTCGCGCTCCGCCCGGGGGCGCGGCGGCCGGTGCAGCAGGGCCAGGTACCCGCCCTCACGCTCCCACTCGAGGCGCAGCGCGAGGGGCTTCCCAGGCGTCATCTCGACGCTGAAATCACGGAACCATGGATTCCAGTTCTGGCGCCAGGCGTCCACCACCTTGCGGCCGCCGATCCAGAGCTTCTGATAATCGCTCCCGTAGAGCGAGAACGTCTGCAGTCCGGCGCTTCGCGCCTCGATCCTGCCCGTCCAGACGACCTTCACGTGCGGGAGCTTCACGAGCGAGCGCGGAAATGACGCCGGGTAACGCCCCTTCCAGTCGAGATACTGATAGTCGATGTTGTGCTCGGTGCGCTCGAGCACCAGCCTGCCATCGACGTAGTAGCGCGCGGTCAGCCCTCCTGGCCTGCCCTGCGCGTCATAGAGGGTGAGGCTCTTCGAAAGCGGCTGCCACGGCCGCGGATCCCCGAAGCGCGTGACCGAGTCGTTGTCCCAGAGAATGCCGTAATCACGGCTCGAGACGACGAACGGCACGGCCACATCCATGTTGTGCTGCGCGAGGGTGAGGTCACGCCCCTTGTAGTCGATGATCCCCGTCTGATGCTGCCCGAGCCCGTAGAGCGCCTCGCCCGGGGTGGTTTCGAACTGCTGCCGGATGGCGTAGTAGTGCGCGCCGTCGATCGTGACCGGGCGGAAGGAGCGGCCGTCCGGCACCTCGGATGTGATCGGCCGGCCCTTCCCGTCCTCGAAGGCCACCTGCCCGTCGCTCAGCCTCACGACCGCGGTCAGCCGTCCCGTCGACAGGGCCACTTTCCCGGCGGCTTCCCTCACCGTGAGCTTTACGCGCGCGTTGCCCGTGTGCACCGCCATCAGGCTGCGAGGCAACGCCAGGCTCTCACCTGGAAACGCCGTGACGTGAACGATGGTCGGCGAAACGACCTGCAGCCGGATCTTCTTCGCCGCTCCCTGCACCGGCGCGACCACGACACCGTCGGAAGTCCTGACATAGGGCGCGTTGTCCGCCGCGCTGGCCGGTGCCGGCGACAGTGCCAACGCGATGAGAGCCACGGGAACGAGAGCCGTTCTGATCGATGTCATCTTGCCGCGCGCCCCCGGAATTCTCAGCAGGCTCAATACGTGGCCATGCGCACGTGCAGGACCTGCGGAGCGGACGTGAAGTTCAGCCCCCAGTCGACCTGATCCCCGTTCCAGACACGCTTGAATTTCCAGACGCCCTCCACGTACGTCCCCTCCTCCACGCGCGCGTACTGCGCCTGAAGTCCGCTCTTCTCGTCCGCGAGCTCGAACGACACGCGCGCATGCAGTCCCGTCACCAGGAACTCGCCGGGCCCGAGCCTCCCCACCAGCACCCCGCCCTCCGGCTGCGGATTGCCCGGCGGGA
>DASZYK010000250.1:0-4301 GCA_035545455.1 Steroidobacteraceae bacterium | reverse complement strand
TCGAAAGGGACGCCGTACGCCTCGCCGACTCCGTCAATGCCGTCCGCCGTCGTCAGCTTGGCGAACACGAAGTACCGCCCGCCGTTGTGCGGCGGCGGGTTGCCGACGACGAAGGTGCTGATGTCACGAAGCTTCACGATCGCCTCTCCCGCGGAGCTCGATCAGGCGCGCATGCGCGCGCCGCCTGGATCATAGGCGCAGGTGGCGAGCCGCTCGGCCGGCCGCCGCTCACCGATGATCTCGATCTCGAACCCCTCGCTCGCCGCGGCGACAGCCGCCGGAACGTAGCCGAGCGCGAGCGAGCGTCCTACGCGATGTCCGTAAGCGCCCGAAGTGACCCAGCCGACGACCCGGCCGTCGTGCCGGATGGGCTCATCCCCGATCGCATCGGCGTCGGCGGCGCTCACGGCAAATGCGGCGAGACGCATCTCCCCGCCGCCCGAGCGCTCGTTCGCCGCCGCCGCGCGGCCGATGAATTCCTCCTTCTCGAGCGCGACGAATCGGCCGAGACCCGCCTCGTACGGACCGTAGATCGGGCGGAACTCCCGCGCCCAGGTGCCGAAGCCCTTCTCGATCCGCATGGCATTGAGCGCGCGCGCCCCGAAGGGCTTCAGGCCCCGCCCGGCTCCCGCCGTGACCAGGAGCTCGTAGAGCGCACGCTGATAATCGGGCGACACCCAGATCTCGTAGCCGAGCTCGCCGGTGAAGGAAATCCTGCCCACCAGCGCCGGGATCATGCCGATGTCGAGACGGCGGAAGGTCAGGAAGGGGAATGCCGCATTGGAAAGGTCGTCGCGGACCAGGCTCTGCAGCAATGGGCGCGACTGCGGCCCGGCAACCGACAGGCCGACGTACTCCATGGCACAGGCCCGGATGCTGACCCCCGAAGACGGCAGATGCCGCTCGAACCAGCGAAGGTAATACGTCTCGGCCGCCAGAGTCCCGATGAGCAGCACGCGGTCGGCGGCGAGCCGGCACATCGTGAAGTCGCCGATCAGCTTGCCACGCTCGTTCAGCATCGGAGTGAGCGCGATGCGCCCGACCGCGGGCACGCGGTTGGCCATCATTCGCGCGAGCCAATCGGCGGCTCCCGGGCCGGAAACCTCGATCTTGCCGTAGTTGGAGGTCTCGATCAGGCCGACCCGCTCACGCACGGCCCGGCACTCCTCCGCCACGTGAGCGTGCGCGTTGGAGCGGCGGAAGGTGACATCCTCGCGCGCCTCCTCGCCGGCAGGCGCGAACCACAAAGGATGCTCGAGCCCGCAGTACTCCCCGAAAACCGCATGCGCCTGACTCAGCCGATCGTAGATCGGCGTCGTGCGCAGCGGCCGGGCGGCCGGCAGCTCCTCGTTGGGGAAGCGGATCCGGAACCGGCGCGAGTAGTTCTCGCGCACCTTGGTGTTGGTGTAGGCGAGCGTCGCCCAGTCGCCGTAGCGCGCGACATCCATCCCCCAGATGTCCGATCCAGGATCGCCGTTCACCATCCACTGCGAGAGCGCGAGCCCCACGCCGCCGCCCTGGCTGAACCCGGCCATCACCCCGCAGGCGACCCAGAAATTGCGCAGCCCCCGAACGGGCCCCACCAGCGGATTGCCATCCGGCGCGAACGTGAAGGGACCGTTGACGACCTTGCGCACGCCGACTTCCCCCAGGGCCGGAAAGTGCTCGAACGCCAGCTCCAGGCTCGGCGCGATCCGCTCCAGGTCGTTGGGCAGCAGGCTCTGCGCGAAGTCCCACGGCGTCTCGACGGGTGACCAGGGCACCCCTGCGCGCTCGTACGTGCCGATCAGCATCCCGCCGCGCTCCTCACGCAGGTAGAGCTCTCCCTCGAAGTCGATGCAATGCAGCTGCTCGGGAAGATCCGCGATCTGCGGCAGCTCCTCGGTGATGAGATACTGATGCTCCATCGCGAGGATCGGCAGCTCGAGCCCGACCATCCTGCCCACCTCCCGGGCCCAGAGCCCCCCCGCGTTGACGACGTGCTCGGCATGTACGTTGCCGTGATCGGTGATCACGTCCCAGGTACCGTCGGAGCGCGGCTTCAGATCCACTACGCGGGTGTGGCGGACCACTTCCGCCCCCGCGATCTGCGCCGACCTGGCGTAAGCGTGCGTCACCCCGTAGGGATCGACGTGACCCTCCACGGGATCGAACATCGCGCCGACGAAGTGCCGCTTGTCGAGGAGCGGAAAGCGCCGCGCCGCCTCATCGACCGCGAGCATCTCGAGCTCCATGCCGAGATAGCGGCCGCGCGCCTGCGCCATGCGCAGCCAGTCGAGCCGCTCCCTCGTGCCCGCCAGCATGATGCCGCCGGTCAGGTGCACTCCACAGGATTGCCCGGAGATCCGCTCGATTTCCCGGTAGAGGTTGATGGTGTACTGCTGCAGCCGCGCGACGTTGGGATCGCCATTGACGGTGTGCATGCCTCCGGCCGCATGCCAGGTGGAGCCGCACGTCAGCTCGTCCCGCTCGATCAGCATCACATCCGGCCAACCGGCCTTCGTCAGGTGATACAGCACGCTCGCGCCGACGACTCCGCCGCCGACCACCACGACCCGCGCAGTGCTTCTCATTGAGCGCTCTTCTCCGCCTTCTGCCACTCGTTCGACACCGCGAGCTGCACCGGGGGAGCCGGGGCGGTTGCGCTCGCGCCGAAACGCTCGATGAGCCATGACCTGAAGAGCGCGATCGCCGTGTCCGCGAGCCCTTCCGGGTGAGTGAGGAGGTAATAGCCGTAGCCGTTGTCGATCGTCGCATCGAACGGCCTCACCAGCCGTCCACTGCGGATCTCCTCCGCGAAGAGGTTGGTGTCGACCAGCGCAACGCCCTGTCCGCTCAACGCGTACTGCGCTGCGAGCATCGCCGTGTCGAACACCAGACCGCGCTCGACGTTGACGGGGCCGAGCCCGGCCTGCCGCGCGAACTGCGACCACGCCTCGTGCCGCGGCAGCGAATCGATGCGCACGTGCACGAGCTCGTTCGCCTCGATGAACCCCGAGAGGCCCTTGCCGGCGTGCCGGGCGGCGATCTCGGGGTGGCAGAGAATGCTGAGGCGGACCGGCCAGAGCAGATCCGCCACCAGATCGGTCACCATGGGTCTCGAGTAGATCACGGCCACATCGACGTCGCCGAGCGGTGGACCTGCCGTCGCGGGACTGATGAGGTCGATGTCGACCTCCGTGCTCGCCTGGCGAAAATCCCTGAGAATGGGCACCGCGAGCTGCATCGCGAAGCTCGGCGGCATGCGCACCCGCAGCGTGCGCTGCGCGGGCGCGCCCTCGTTGCGGATGTCGTCGATCGCGTATTCCAGCCGGTCGAAGGACTTGGCCACCGCCGGCAGCAGGTGTTGGCCGGCCTTGGTCAGGGTCAACGCGTGCGGGCGCCGCTCGAAGAGCTGCACTCCGATCAGCCGCTCGAGGGAGATGACGTGGCGCGACAGGGCGCTCTGGGAAATGAGCAGCGCGTGCGCGGCGGCCGTGAAGCTGCCGTGCTTGGCCACGCCCTCGAAGGCGCGCAGGGCGTTGAGCGGCAGCCAGCGTCGATCGATCGTCTTCTTGCCCATTTGTGCGTCCCCACGTCATGAGGCTGGCGGCGCAGGCACGAGGATGTGCCCCGCCGCCGAGGGCGAGGCGGTGCCTGTCAGCGAAGCACTGCTTCGCCCCGCCGGGCGAGCCTCGGGCAAAGACCAGCTCTTCGCGCCAGGCGCGCCGGGCCGGGCAGGAGCCCGGATCCAGCGCTTCATACTACCCGCGGCGGCGCCGCGGATTCGATGCCTTTTTTCGATGCGGGTAGCCAAATTCTCGGCTTGGACGCCGCCGGCGGTTGTGAAAGCCTAGCCTCCGAAACCCCATGAATGCGTTGCCCCAGCAATCCGCGCCCCGCTCCTCGGGGCACCGCATCGCCTCGATCCGCATCAGCCATCACCGCCTGCCGCTCGAGCCGCCGTTCCACGCGAGCTGGGACACGCGGCCGCGGGTGCATTTCGATGCCACCATCGTACGGGTGGTGACCGACACCGGACTCGAAGGCTACGGCTCCGGCGATCTGATGGTGGGCTTTGCCGGCCACGAGCCGCTGTTCGTCGGTCAGGATGCGCTCGCCATCGAGCGTCACTACCGCGTCCTCTCGCACATCGATTTTCATTACGGGCGCTGCTGGCCGCTCGATCTCGCGCTCTGGGACCTTGCCGGCAAGATCACCGGCCAGCCGTGCTGGCGCCTGCTCGGCGGCCTCTCGAGCCGGGTGCGGGCCTACGCCTCCTCGGGCACGCTGCGCGAGCCGGCGGCGCTCGCCGAGCAGGC
>DASZYK010000249.1:0-3218 GCA_035545455.1 Steroidobacteraceae bacterium | reverse complement strand
CGTCCTGGTTCTGCGAGGACACCGTGATGCTCGAGAGGAGCTTCCCCTGGATGATCGGGATGTCCGCGGTGAACTGCACGTCGCGGCGGTTGAACCTGCCGCCCGTGACCTGGGCGATGAGCCGAGGGGTGTTGCCCGGCGTGTGGGTGATGATGCTGATGGCACCGCCGATGGTGTTGGCGCCGAACAGCGTTCCCTGCGGGCCCTTCTCGATCTCGACGCGGTCCACGTCGAGGAGGTTCACGTTCGCGCCGATCGTGCGGGCGAGATACACGCCGTCGAGATAGACGCCGACGCCTGGGTTCGTGTTGAACGCGAAATCATCCTGCCCGATGCCTCGGATCGATGCGGAGAGCACGGAGCGGTCGCCCGAGAACGGCGAGCCGGCGTCGATATTGACTCCGGGGGACAATTTTCCGAGCTGCTGCACGTCCGTGATGTTCTGCTGCTGCAGCTGGGTGTTGGTGAAGGCCGAGATGGCGATCGGCACGGTCTGGATGTTCTGCTGCCGCTTCTGGGCGGTCACCACCACCTCCTGCAGCTGTACCTCCTGTGA
Organism: Steroidobacteraceae bacterium; assembly: GCA_035545455.1. Lineage (GTDB taxonomy): Bacteria > Pseudomonadota > Gammaproteobacteria > Steroidobacterales > Steroidobacteraceae > 13-2-20CM-66-19. Next base: position 2,662 of record DASZYK010000249.1, on the reverse strand, counting down.
CACAGCCGGTTGTTGCTCTTGCGCCACGGCCGGCGCGTTGATCACCGAGAGGGCGAGACCGCAGACCCCAAGACACGGCACCGCCGTGCCGGCTCGGGCAAAAAGCCTCGTGAAGCGCCTCGAATTCATGTCATCCCCCTCGGAAGAGCGCGATGCCCCGTCGCGCGGCGTTGTTCGTGTGGGCTAGCCGCGGGCTGTGTCGGATAGCGGAGATCATGAGACCGTGCTGTCTGGTGCAACTCGACGTAGTCGCTCGACACCAGCGTAGCGCCGCAACCACGCCGGGCGCGCGCACCAGAGCGCAAGACATTCGACCCAGAGCGCACGACTCCGGGGCGGGGCCGGTGGCTGGCCCGCCTTGCGGCGGCAGCACGCAGTCCTGCCTCAGGATGTTGAGCCACAAAGACTTTTGGTCGGCCATGCCCAAGCCGCTCGGGCAGGACCGCACTCCTGGCACTCAACTGGTGCGCTCCCGGGCGCGAGCCGCCTCCAAGCGGTGTCTTAGAATTCCACTTTCCGGGGCTTTGAAGCTGCCGATGCCGGGAAGCCTTGCCGCATACCTGCCGCCCGCGACCGGAGTCGCGATCCATTCGGAGGCATCATGTCGACCGTCCGTCCCCATCACCTTCCCACCGCGGAGCTCGAGCGTGCGCTGGCCAAATTCCAGGCCGCTTTGGGGGCTCACGGTGTATTGACGTCGCCATCGGACGTCGCCGGATTCCGGGATCCGTTTTCTTATGCCGGATGGCTGGACTTCCAGCCGTCGGCTGTGCTCATGCCGACTTCCGTCGAGGAGGTCCAGGCAGTGCTGCGCGTCGCCAACGAGTACAAGGTACCCCTGTGGACGAGCTCGCAGGGCCGCAACAACGGGTACGGTGGCGCAGCGCCCCGACTATCCGGGGCGGTGGTCCTCAGCCTGCGCCGCATGAACCGGGTGCTCGAGATCAACGAGGAGTCTGCGTATGCGGTCGTCGAGCCGGGCGTGAGGTTCTTCGATCTCTACGAGGCCCTGCGGTCAGGGCGCCACAAACTCTGGATGTCGGTGCCGGATCTCGGCTGGGGCAGCGTTCTCGGCAACACGATGGACCACGGCATGGGCTACACGCCCTGCGGCGACCACGCCGCCAACCAGTGCGGGCTCGAGGTCGTGCTGGCGAGCGGCGAGGTGCTGCGTACGGGAATGGGAGCGATGCGCAACCCAAAGGCCTGGCACGTCTATAAGCGCGGCTTCGGACCGAGTGCCGACGGACTCTTCATGCAGTCCAATTTCGGAGTCGTCACGAAGATGGGATTGTGGCTGATGCCGCAGCCGGAGTGCTACATGCCGGGTTGGCTGACGGTGCGCAACGACGGCGACCTCGAGTTGCTGCTGGAGGCGCTGCGGCCGCTGATGCTCTCTGGTGTCATCCGCAACCAGCCGATGATCATCAACGCGGTCTGCGCCGCTTCGGCGCTTTCCGGGCGCGAGCAGTGGTACACGGGAGAGGGCGCGATCCCCGAGGCCGTCGTGGATGAGATCGCGCGCCAGCCCGGCCTCGGCCGCTGGGTGATGCGAATTGCGCTCTATGGCGATGAGCGGGTCGTGGAGCGCGAGCGCGAGATCGCCGGGGAGGCCTTCGGCCGCATCCCGGGCGCCCAGCTCACCTGGGCAAAATACCGGGGCGATGCGCTGCCGGAGCTCACCAATCCGCATGAGCGGGTCCAGGCCGGCATTCCCAGCATGGACCTCGACCGGATGACCCGCTGGTATGGCGGTGAGCAGGGCGGTCACATCGGCTTCTCGTGTGCCGCGCCGATCACGGGACGAGACGGTGCGGCGCTGCGGGACCTGGTCCGAAGCCGTTTGGCGGCGGCCGGACTGGACTATAGCAGTGCGATCATCGTCGGGCGGCGCAGCATGATCCATGTATGTCTGGTCGTCTTCGACACGAAGAACGAGCGGCAGGCGCGGGCGGCCTACGATGCCTGCAAGGCGCTGGTGGCCCCGGCCGCGAAGCTGGGGTACGGCGAGTACCGCGCGCACCTGGAATTCATGGACCTGGTCGCGGATCAGTACGACTACAACGACCACGCGCAGCGGCGCTTCAACGAGCTCCTGAAGGACGCTCTGGATCCCAACGGCATCCTCTCACCGGGGAAGCAGGGCATCTGGCCGAAGGCTTACCGCTCGGCCCAGGGCTAGTGACCGGCGCCGGCGGCGCGGCGAAACGCGAGCGGCGTGACGCCAAACTGCCGCCGGAAGCGGCGTGCGAAATGACTCGGGTCCGTGAAGCCGCAGCGCGCCGCCACCTCGATGACCGGCAGATCCCGCAGGTGCGGATCTGCCAGCAGCTCCCGCGCCCGCTGCAGCCTTGCGCGCATCAGTTGCTCGACGAAGGTGGTGCCTGTTGCCGCGAAGGCGTAATGGAGGCTGCGCACCGAGATGCGATGCTCGGCAGCCAGAACGGCGGGGGAGAGGCTCGGATCCGACAGGCGGTTGCGCAGCGTGCGCAGCAGCCGATCCTGCAGGTGGCGGCCGCCCTCCAAATCTCGCGGCTCGGGTCCCAGCGCCAGCTTGAGGAGCGCCGCAATGTGGTCGGCAACCTCGCCGCGCGGCAGCGCGAGGCGGTCGCACGAATCGATCTCCAGGCTCGCCACCGCCGCACACAGGGCGCCGCTCCAC
>DASZYK010000248.1:0-4560 GCA_035545455.1 Steroidobacteraceae bacterium | reverse complement strand
AGGATGGTGGCGCGCCGGCCGTAGAGGTCGGCGAGCGCACCCCAGACGAAGGAGCCGAGCGTCGCTCCGGTGAGCGCCGAGAGAGGCAGGAGCGCCACTTCGGCCGGGCCGATCCCGTATTCGACCTGCATGCCCGGGATCACGAAGCCGAGGCTGCTCACCTTCATGATGTCGACGACGAGTGCCACGGCGAGCGCGGCGCCGGCGGCCCAGTGCCACGCCGTGAGCGGAGCATCCTCGGGCGCGACGATCCGCTCGTGCGGCGCTGCGCCGCCGATGCCGGCCTTCTTCGGCTGCAGCCCGTAGGCGGCGGCCGCGGCCCCGCCGATGATGAGCGCCATTCCCCACACCATGCCGCCGCCCATCGGCATGCCCGCGAGGTGGTAGTGCATCGCCCTCGCCATCAGGAACATGGGCAGGTGCAGCAGCACGCCGACGACCACGAGCAGGCTCCCCAGCCAGAATGCCGGCGTGCTGCGCCGGTCGGCAAACATGAACAGCTCGTACATCGACGGTGCTAACGGCACGAGCGCGGCTGCCGAAACGGCTGCCGGGGCATGCTTGCGGGCCTGCACGCGCTCGCAGGCGTACGCCCGCGACACGCCGCGCTCGTGCGCATCGACGATCTCCAGGAACGGGTTTCCGGCACGGCCCGCGAGCGCGTGCGGCGTCATTAGTATTACGTTATCGTGGCGCCCGGGGCAAGTCATGAATGACAGACGAATCCGAAGCCTGGTGATCCTCGGGGGCGGCACGGCCGGCTGGATGGCCGCGGCCGCGCTGGCGAAATCTCTGGCCGCAATGGACATACGGCTGCGGCTGATCGAGTCCGCGCAGATCGATCCGATCGGGGTGGGGGAGGCGACCATTCCCCCGATCATGGACTTCATTCGTCAGCTCGGCATCGACGAGGGCGATCTGGTCCGGGAGATCAAGGCGACCTACAAGCTCGGGGTCGGATTTCGCGATTGGACGCGAGCCGGGCATTTCTACTTCCACCCGTTCGGCCCTGCCGGTCCGGGGATCGGCAGCATCCCGTTTCAGGCGTACTGGTTGAAGATGCTCCTGGAGGGCAAGGCCGGGCGGCTGGAGGAATACTCGATCCAGGCGGCGGCGGCGCTGCGCGGCCGCTTCGCGCGCCCCGTGCACGCACCCAACACGCCGCTCAACAAGATCACCTACGCCCTGCACTTCGATGCCGGCCGATTCGCGCGCTACCTGCGGGCCTACGCCGAGGCGCGCGGGGTGCTGCGCACCGAAGGTCACGTCCGTCACGTGTCGGTGCGCGGCTGCGACGGATTCATCGAGTCCGTGACCCTCGAGAGCGGCGAGAGTGTCGGCGCGGATCTCTTCATCGACTGCAGCGGTTTTCAGGGATTGCTCATCGAGGGAGCGCTCCATACCGGCTACGAGGACTGGAGCCGCTGGCTGCCGTGCGATCGGGCCGTCATCGTGCACAGCGAGCGCTCTGCGCCGCCCAATCCGTACACCCTCGTGACCGCCCGCGACGCGGGCTGGCAGTGGCAGATTCCCCTCCAGCACCGCGACGGCAACGGCTACATCTACAGCGGCGGGTTCGGCAGCGACGATGCCGCGAGAGCGTTGCTGCTCGGCAGCCTCGATGGGCGCAGCCTGGGCGAGCCGGTCGCGCTGCGCTTCCGGCCCGGGCGGCGCAAGGCGGCCTGGAACAGGAACGTCGTCGCGCTGGGCCTGGCCGCGGGCTTTCTCGAGCCGCTCGAGGCGACATCGATCCATCTCATTCAGCGTGGCATCGCCATGCTGCTCAAGTTCTTTCCGGACCGCGACTTCGAGGCGGCCGATATCGAGCGTTACAACAGGACGCTCGAAGCGGAATTCGGCTGCGTGCGCGACTTTCTGCTGATGCACTACAGCCAGACCGAGCGCGCCGGCCCGTTCTGGCGGAATTGCCGCGACATCCCGCTCACCGACAGCCTGCGCGAGAAGATCGAGCTTTTCCGAAGCCACGGGCGGATCCTGCGCGAGGACACCGAGCTCTTTCCCGTGCTGAGCTGGCTGTCCGTCATGGTCGGGCAGAACATCATTCCGCGTCGATATGACCCCCTGGTGGATGGGCTCGACTCGCGCAGGGTGCAATCCCGCCTCGAGGAGCTGCGCTCCTCGGTCAGGGATTGCGTCGAGGCGATGCCGTCACATTGGGAGTTCATCCGCAACGGCCACGGCATCCCGTCCCGAGCGCGACCGGGCGCGTAATCACGCCCGGTCATTCCCCCATCACCGAGGCTGGCTTGGCTGCAGCCCCGCGGGTGCGCGGCTCCGATCCAGGAACCGCGCCCGCCCCGGAGGGTTGTCGATGAGCGGAGCCGGGATGGAGGTGAGGAACATGTTACGCGAGCGGGGCGGCGACCGGCGGCGCGGCCTTGGCGGGCGCGGCGATGTGTATTCCCTGATGCTGGCCGGTCTCGCCGGTTTCGCCATCGGCGCACTGACCGGCGCCGGGGGCTCACCGAGCGGCGAGCCGAATCGGCATACACGGCTCGCCCAGATGAACGGCAGGCCGCGGCGGCGCTATTACACCGGAGCCTCGCGGTCGCGCGCCATCGCCATCGCCGATCTGCGTGCCCGCGCGCATGAGCTGATGCCCCGGATCGCGCTCGAATATCTGGAAGCCGGAGCCGAGGACGAAGCGAGCATGATGCGCGAGCGCCGCGCGTTCGCCGATTGGCGCTTCATGCCGCGCACGCTGGTGGACGTCTCGCATCGCACGCTTCGGACGCAGCTTCTGGGGAAGTCGGCGACGATGCCGCTGATCGTCGCCCCGACAGGTTTCAACGGGCTCTTCATGCATCACGCGGACCTCGCCCTGGCGCGAGCGGCCGCCGAAGCTGGAGTGCCGTTCGTTCAGAGCACGATGTCGAATGACGCGGTGGAGGACGTCGCGAAGGTGGAAGGGCTGCGGCACTGGTGGCAGCTCTACGTCTTCGGCGGCGACGAGGTGTGGCAGCAGTTGCTGGAGCGGGTCGACCGCGCGGGCTGCGAGGCCCTGGTGCTGACCACCAACACCCAGATCTTCGGCAATCGCGAATGGAGCAAGCGCACCCGCGCGACGCAATCGCTGCCGACGCTGCCGGCCGCGCTCGATGCTGCGCTGCATCCGCGCTGGCTCGCCTCGACCCTGCTCGCGGGCGGGGGATTGCCGGAATTCAGGAATGTCATCGAGTTCGTGCCTGAGGACAGGCGCGGCCTGTTCGAGAGCGCGCATTGGATTCGCAGCCAGCAGCCGACCTCGCTTTCCTGGGACACGGTCGGGAGGATCCGCCAGCGGTGGAAGAAGCCGTTCATCCTCAAGGGCATCCTGAGCGAGGAGGACGTCCGTCGCGCAGCCGACAGCGGGGTCGACGCCATCGTGCTGAGCAGCCATGGCGGTCGCCAGCTCGATTGGACGATCTCGCCGCTCGACCTCCTTCCGGCCGCGCGCAAGGCGGTCGGCGATCGCATGCAGCTCTATGTCGCGGGCGGCGTGCGCCGCGGCACCGACATGTTGAAAGCAATGGCGCTGGGCGCCGATGCCGTCATGGCGGGACGCGCGCCGCTCTACGGTCTCTGTGCCTACGGCGAGCGGGGCGCGGCGCACGCGCTCGGGATCCTCGAGCGCGAAGCCGAGGAGGCGCTCGGGCTGCTCGGCGCGAATTCGCCTCGGGCGCTGGGTCGGCAGTTCCTCGTTCCGGCCTCACATCTGCCCGACAGGAGCGGGCCCGATGGCGTTTGAGCGCCGGTCCGCGTGAAAAATACGCAACCAGAGGGTTGCGCTCAGCCCGATGCCGCGATAGGCTTTGCGCAACCTGGAGGTTGCGTCATGGAACTGATTCCGGATCGCATCGAGAAGCGGATCGTTCTGCATGCTCCCCGCGAGCGCGTCTGGCGCGCGATCAGCGAAGCGAAGCAGTTCGGCAGCTGGTTCGGCGTCGAGCTCGATGGCGAGTTCGCGCCCGGGGCCCGGCTCACCGGCCGGATCGCCCCGACGAAGGTGGATCCCGAGGTCGCCAGACTTCAGCAGCCGTACGCCGGCCTGCCTTTCGAGTTCCATATCGAGCGCATCGAGCCGATGAGTCTCTTCTCCTTCCGGTGGCATCCGAGCGCGGTCGACCGCGGCGCCGACTACTCCGCTGAGCCGATGACGCTGGTCGAGTTTCGGCTGGAAGACGCGGATCGAGGCACGCTGCTGACGATCACCGAATCCGGCTTCAGCCGCATTCCGCTCGCGCGCCGGGCCCAGGCGTTCACGAGCAACGAGGGTGGCTGGGAACACCAATCGAGGCTCATCCGGAAATACCTCGACCAGTCCTTCTCATGACACGCACGTCCGCGGCCGCCGCGCAAACGCTGGCCGGCGCGGCAGCGGTGTTCGCCGCGCTAGGGGACCCGGCGCGGCTTCGGATCGTCGCCAGGCTGTGCGAAACGGGGCCGCTGTCGATCATCCGGCTCACACAGGGCGCGAACATCTCACGCCAGGCGATCACGAAGCATCTGCATGCCTTGTCGGACGCCGGGCTGGTGAGCAGTGAGCGCAGCGGCCGCGAG
>DASZYK010000247.1:0-10339 GCA_035545455.1 Steroidobacteraceae bacterium | reverse complement strand
GGAGCGGCCCGGGTCGGGGCCTCGCGCGGGCCCTTGCCGGGTGAGGCGGCGGCCTGCGCGGCGCCTCGCAGCCAGTCGCTGTAGCCGCCCACGTGCTCGCGCCACTTGCCGCCGCCTTCGGCGGCGAGGGTCTGTGTCACGACGTTGTCGAGAAAGCGGCGGTCATGGCTCACGAGCAGCAGCGTGCCGGTGTAATCCTGCAATCTCTGCTCGAGCAGCTCGAGCGACTCGATGTCGAGATCGTTCGTCGGCTCATCGAGCACGACCAGGTTGGCGGGCTGGGCGAAGAGCCGCGCGAGCAGCAGCCGGTTGCGCTCGCCGCCGGAGAGCATCTTGACCGGGGAGCGCGCCCGCTGCGCGGTAAAGAGGAAATCGCCGAGGTAACTCATGACGTGCCGGCGCTCGCCGGCGACCTGCACCCAATCGGAGCCGGGACTGATCATGTCGGCGACGCTCGCCTCCGGATCCAGCTGCTCCCGGAGCTGATCGAAGTAGGCGATATTGAGATTGGTGCCGAGTCTCACGCTGCCCTCATCGGGCGGCAGTTGGCCGAGGATCAGACGAATGAGCGTGGTCTTGCCCGCTCCGTTAGGGCCGATGAGTCCGATGCGATCGCCTCGCATGACGCGCACCGACAGTCGAGAGATCAGCGTCCGTCCGGCAATGCTTTTGCCGACGTCGGTCAACTCCGCGACCAGCTGACCGGAGCGCTCACCCGCCTCGAGACTCATCTTCATCGAGCCGAGCAGCTCGCGTCGGGCGGCACGCTCCAGGCGCAGCCGGTCCAGCCGGCGCACCCGGCCCTCATTGCGCGTGCGGCGGGCCTCGACTCCCTTGCGGATCCAGACCTCTTCCTGCGCCCAGAACTTGTCGAAGCGTCGATTGGCGATGTCCTCGGCGGCGAGCTCCTGCTCCCGCCGCGCCTCGTACGCCGCGAAGTTCCCCGGATAGGAGCGCAGCACGCCGCGGTCCAGCTCCACGATCCGGGTCGTGATGCGGTCGAGAAAGGCGCGATCGTGAGTGATCACGACGGCGGATGGCGTCTTGAGCAGCAGCTCCTCCAGATTCTCGATTGCCTCGATGTCGAGGTGATTCGTCGGCTCGTCGAGAAGGAGAAGGTCCGGCAGCGTTGCGAGGGCGAGCGCGAGGGCCGCGCGCTTGCGCTCGCCGCCGGACGCCGTCGCGGCAGAGATCGCCGGGTCCAGCCCGAAGCGATGGAGAAACTCCGTCAGACGCGTCTCGAAGCTCCAACGCTCGCGATCGTTGCTCAGCAGGGCCGCGCGGGAAGCCCCGTCGTCCGCGCCTGCCGCGCGCGCAAGCAGACTTTCGCGCAGCGTGGGTGCCGCCGGAATCGCAGGCTCCTGCTCCACCAGCGTGATCCGCAGTCCTTCGCGGACTTGCCGCTCGCCCTCATCCAGTGAGCCACGGCCGGCAATGACGCGCAGGAGCGTCGATTTGCCCGTGCCGTTGCGGCCGATGAGTCCGAGGCGCTCGCCGGGCTGCAGGGCGAGTCGGGCCCCGTCCAGCAACGGGCGATCGCCGAGCGCAAGCCGGGCATCGAGTAGTGCTAGCAGCGGCACGGGGCTTGATCGAGGCGAGGCCCCGGGTCAGCGGAGCTGGCTGTCCTTGCTGCCGCGGCGGTTGTAGCCGCTGAACTGGCCGGCCTCACGGTCGGCCGCGTCCTGACAGGCGATGCAGAGCCGCACGCCAGGTATGGCCTTGCGGCGCGCCTCGGGAATCGCTGCGCCGCAGTCCGCGCATTGGGTGAGGCCGGGACCCTGCGGCAGACGGCTTTTCGCGCGCAGAATACCGTCCGTCACGGTCGCATCGATCTGATCCTGTACGGCGCCTTCGCCGGCCCAACCCGTTGCCATGCCAATAGTTTACGCCCCCGGAGCCTCACGCGCCTACCGGCCGCTTGCCCGGCTCACGGCCGAGTCCTGATGCCGAAGCTCCAGCGGCGGCAGGGCGGCATCACGCTCGCCCTCCCGTGCCCGGCGCGGCCCTTGATGCGGGTGCCGCGGCAGCAGGTCCGGGTAGAGCTCGAGCAGTGCCCGCGTCACTCCGTTGGTCCAGCCGAAGCCGTCCTGCAGAGGGTACTCGCCGCCGCCTCCCGGAAGGTTGTGCTCGACGTCGTACTTCTCCACCAGCTTGCCCGAGTTGGCGAACACCCGCTGCACCGTCGCGAGCCAGCGGCGGGCGATCTCGTGCGCGAGAGCCGGGTCGTCGTACCGGCGCAAGCCGCTGACGGCGATCCACTGCAGCGGCGGCCACCCGTTGGGCGCGTCCCATTGTTGTCCGGAGGAGATGTTGGTGGTGACGATCCCCCCCTGCTGAAGCAGCCGCGCTTTGGTGACTGTGGCGACGGCCTCGGCCTGACGGACGTCGGCTGCCCCGGTGAAGAGCGGATAGAGCGTCGCGGCGCTGAGCTCCCGGCTCCGCCTGTGATGCCGCCAGTCGTAGTCCATGAAGTACCCGGCTTTGGCGTCCCACAGATAGCGGTCCATCGCGCTCCTGCGCCGGCGGGCCCGCTGCGCGAACGTCCGCTCGCAAGCGGCATCGTGCCGCGCCTCGCAGCCGCGGGAGATCGCCCGCTCCAGGCCATAGAGAAGGCTGTTGAGATCCACGGGCACGATGTCGGTGGTATGGATGGTGGCGAGATGGCGCCCGTCGGTCAGCCAGCGGGAGCTGAAATCCCAGCCGCTCTCCGCCGCGGCCCGGATGTCACGATAGACCTGCGCCGGGGGCCTGCCCGAAGCGCGCGCAATCAGCACGTCGTTGCGGTAGGACTCGTCGCGTGGAGTGTCCGACGCGTCCCAGTAACGATTGAGCAACGAGCCGTCGGGCATCTCCACGACATTGCGCCGCGCCTTCCCCGGCCGCAGCGCGGCGGAGCCTTCCATCCAGTAGGCGTACTCGCGCTCGAGGTCCGGCAAATGCCGCGCCCACTCCGTCGCCGGATCCGGCGTGAGAAGGCCGACCATGAGGTAGTACATCGGAGGCTGCGAGCGCGAGAGGTAGTACGTGCGCGCGCCGTTGGGGATGTGCCCGTACTCTCGGAGCATGTAGGAGAAATCGTCCACGAGGTCGCGAGCCGTATCGAGGTGGCCGTCGGGGATCAGCCCGAGCATCGTGAAGTAGGAGTCCCAGTAGTAGAACTCCCGGAAGCGGCCACCGGGGACGACGTAGGGCTTGGGAACATAGAGGAGTGACGAGTACACCGGGGGCACGGCCGGCTGTCGTGTCAGTATCGGCCAGAGCCTCGCGATATGCGCCGTCAGGCTCTTGTCCGGCGCCGAGGGAGGCGTGCGCGCCTGGGTCGCAAGCGAGAAGTTGCTCTGCACGAACCCGAGGAGCGCGGCGTTCGAGCGCGGCTCCGTCGCTCGAAAGCGCTGCAGGATGACGATGGGCGAGGCCTTCGGCACAGCGTCGGGAAACGCTTTGCCGTCGGAGAAGAGCGCATCCATCTGCACCCGCACGAATAGCGGCCCGAAAAGCTGGGAGGGAGTCGGAATGAACGGCTGCGGCGCGGCTGCGATGCCGGGAGCACCCGCCACGGCCGTACCGGCCGCCGAAGCCAGACACAGGACGAGCAAGCCGCTGCACAGCGCGCGGAACCGGTGAAAGGGGCCTGGAAAGGAGATCCGGCGAGCGAACATGCGGTATTTCACCTTTCGTCATTGTCGGGAGCCGCCCGGTCGGTGCCGCGGATTCTACAGGCGAGCCGTCCACCCGATTAGGGTGATATCATCAGATATGATATAAAGTGTTACTATATAATTCATTATGACCATGGATCTCAACCGCCAGCTCGGGTTCCTTCTGAAGGATACGAGCCGCCGTTACACGCGGCGGTTCGAGGAGCGAGCGCAGGCGCTTTCCCTTACCCTGCCGCAGTGCCGGGCTCTGCTTTACCTGGAGAACAACGAGGGCGTGAGCCAGAAGCGCCTTTCGGAGCTGACGGAGCTCGACCCGATGACGCTGGTGAGAATCCTCGATCGCATGGAGGCCGACGGCTGGGTTCAGCGGCGCTTCGATCCGGCGGACCGCCGCGCCCATACGCTGTGGCTCACTCCGAAGAGCAAGCCCGTTCTCGATCACATCGCTCATCTCATCGCGGAAACACGCGCCGAGACATTGCATGGGCTGTCGAACGAGGAGCGCGCGAAGCTCATCGAGCTGCTGGAGCGGATCCATGCCAATCTGTCCTCGCTCCCACCCGTCGCGGCCGAGAAGCCGCAGAGGTCCTCACGATGAGAGCCACCGCCCGCAGCACCGAGCCTGTCAGGGAGGAGCCCCGCGGCGATGCGCCGGCGCCTCTGCGTCCCGAGGGACGCGACGCCGCGGTGCCGACGCGGCCGCTGCGCGAGCGGCTGCGCGCGCCGCTCATGTGGGGAGTGCCGCTCCTCATGGTGGCAGCCGGCCTGTACGTGTATCTGACGAGCGGTCGCTACCAGTCGACCGACGACGCCTACCTGCGGGCCGCAGAAGTCGCGATCAGCGCCAACGTGTCCGGCAGGGTGAGCGAGATCGATGTGCACGACAACGAGCAGGTGCATCGCGGCCAGGTCCTGTTTCACCTGGATGACCGGCCGTTCCGCATCGCGGTCGAGGAAGCGCGGGCGCGTCTGCAGGGCGCGCGCCTCCAGGTCGAGTCGCTGAAGGCGGACTACCGGCAACGGCTCGCGGACCGGCGCTCGGCGCAGAGCGCGCTCGCGTATGCCGAGCGCGAGTATCGCCGCGAGTCGCGGCTCCTTTCGAGCGGCATCGCCTCGCAGTCGCAGGTGGACAAGGCGCTGCTCGCCCGCAGCGAGGCGCAACAGCGCGTCGCCGCCGCCACGCAACAGATCACCGCGGCACTCGCGAAGCTCGGTGGCCAGCCCGACGTCGCGGTGGAGGCTCACCCGCTCGTCCAGCAGGCGCAGGCCGCGCTCGACCGCGCGCAGCTCAATCTCTCCTATGCGACAGTGAGCGCGCCCGCCGACGGGATCGTCACCGGCGTGGAGCATCTGCAGGTCGGCAGCTATCTGCCGGCCGCCACTTCCGCTTTCGTGCTCGTTTCGGATCACGACGTCTGGGTGGAGGCGGACTTCAAGGAGAACCAGCTCGCAAACATGCGTCCCGGCGAGTCGGCGACGGTGAAAATCGACGCCTATCCCGGCAAGACCTTCAAGGCGGTCGTGGCGAGCATCACGCCCGGCACAGGCTCGCAGTTCTCGGTACTGCCGCCGGAGAACGCCACCGGCAACTGGGTCAAGGTCGTGCAGCGGCTGGATGTGCGGTTGCGCCTCGAAGGCAGCATGCCGGCCGTGCGCTCGGGGCTGAGCGCGGCGGTCACCGTCGACACCCGCTCGCGAGCGGCGGATCGCTGAGGAAGGCATTCGGCCATGACGGAAGGGCAGTCGCAGCATCGCGGGCTCATCACCGCGTCCGTGACACTCGCCACGGTGCTGCAGGCGGTGGACACGACGATCGCCAACGTCGCGCTGCCGCACATCGGCGGCAATCTCTCGGCATCGCTCGAGCAGATGGACTGGGTGCTGACCTCCTACATCGTGGCGGCGGCCATCATGACGCCGCTGTCGGGCTGGCTCGCCGGGCAATTCGGCCGCAAGCGCGTGCTGGTGCTGTCGGTGGTCGGCTTCACCGTCAGCTCCATGCTCTGCGGCATGGCGCAGTCGATCGACCAGATCGTATTCTTCCGGGTGCTGCAGGGCCTCTCCGGGGCGGGCCTGGTGCCGCTCTCGCAGGCCGTGCTGCTCGACATCAATCCGCCGGAGCGGCACGGCCGCGCCATGGCGCTCTGGGGCCAGGGCGTCGTTCTCGGCCCGATGCTCGCGCCGGTGCTCGGCGGCTGGCTCACCGACAACTACAGCTGGCGCTGGGTGTTCTACATCAACGTGCCGTTCGGCATCCTTTCGGCCATCGGCCTCATGGCCTACGTTCGCGAGACCGAGACCCGCCGGACGCGCTTCGACTTTCTCGGCTTTGGCGCGCTGAGTCTTGCGGTGGGCGCGCTGCAGATCCTGCTCGACCGCGGCGAGCTCAAGGACTGGTTCGGCTCGCCGGAAATCTGGATCGAGACCGGAATCGCGGTCGGCGCGTTGTACGTCTTCCTGGTGCATACGCTGACGGCCCGCGAGCCGTTCATCAGCCTCGCCCTCTTCAAGGACACGAATTTCTCGATGGGCAATCTGCTGGTGTTCGTCGTGGGTGTGGTGCTCTTCGCCACGCTGGCGCTGCTGCCGCCCCTCCTCGAGAGCCTGCTGGGCTATCCCGTGATGACCTCGGGCATCGCCATGGCACCGCGCGGCTTCGGCAGCTTCGTCGCCATGTATCTCGCCGGCCGGATCATCGGCCGTGTGGATGTGCGGCTGCTCATCGTCATCGGCATCGCGGTGACGGCCGTTTCCCTCGAGATGATGTGCGGCTATTCGACTCTGATGCCGCAGTCCATCGTGTGGTGGACCACCTTCCTGCAGGGGTTGGGCACCGGCCTCACGTACGTCACGCTCACCACCGTCGCGTTCTCGACCCTCGGCGTGCAATTTCGCTCCGAGGGCACATCGATGTTCAATTTGCTGCGCAACGTCGGCAGCAGCATCGGCATCGCCGCAACCGGCGCTCTCCTGACGCGTAATACACAGGTCATGCATGAACGCCTCGCGGCCCACATCCTCCCCTGGGGCGGGCAGCTGCAGCTGCACGCGCCCTTCAGTTTCACCGCGCCCGCGGGGCTCGCGGCGCTCAATGCGGCCGTGACCCGCCAGGCGCAGATGATCGCCTACAACGATGATTTCAAGCTGATGTTCGTTCTGACGCTGGCGTTGATACCTCTGGTTCTGCTGCTGCGGCCCGCCCGCGCCCGGCCGCAGGTACCGGCGGTGATGGAGTGAGCCGTGAGCTTTGACCTCGAACGCAGGCTCGCGGCGCCGGCAGCCTCCTGTCTGGCTGCCGCGGCTCTGCTCTGCGGCTGCGCGGCCGGGCCCGACTTCCACCGTCCGCCCGCTCCGGCCACATCGGTCTACCGGCCGGCAGGGGAATCCCATCCGATCAACAGCGCCGCGGCGGCCGCGCAGCAGCGCGCACCCGCCGCCGGCGCCTACGCGCAGCACTTCATGCTCGGAGGGCCCGCCACGCCTGCCTGGTGGACGCTCTTCGAGTCCCCGCAGCTCGACGGTCTCATCCGGCGCGCGCTGGCCGACAACCGTGGCCTCGCCGCCGCGAAGGCCACGCTGGCGCAGGCTCAGGAGCTGGTGGCGGCGCAGTCCGGGCAGCTCTATCCGCAGGTGAGCCTGATGGCGTCCACCGGCCGCCAAAAATATGGAGCGCAGTTCCTCGGCACCTTCGCAGTCGCGCCTTTCACGTACGAGGCAGTGGGAGCGAGCGTCCGCTATACGCTCGACTACGCGGGCGGCACGGCCCGCTCCATCGAGGAGCAGAAGGCGCTCGCTCAGTACGAGCGCAGCGAGCTGCAGGCGGCGCGGCTGACCCTGACGGGCGATGTCGCGTCGGAGGCCGTGATCATCGGCGCGACGCGCGGCGAAATCCGTGCGGCCGCGGAGCTGCTCTCCGAGGACCGGAGCAATGTGAGCCTCGTGCAGACGGCATTCAGCAACGGTTCGGTCTCGAAACTCGACGTGCTGACGGCGCAGAGTCAGCTGGCGGGCGATCAGGCATTGCTGCCGCCCCTCTATCAGCAGCTGGCGACCGCGCGGCATGCGCTTGCGGTTCTGCTCGGCAGGCCGCCCGCACAGTGGTCCGAGCCTGACCTGGAGCTCGGGGATGTCCGGCTGCCGCGTGATCTGCCGGTGAGCGTGCCGTCGCAACTCGTCCGCAGCCGCCCTGACATCCTGGCGGCAGAGGCGCAGCTTCACGCCGCCACCGCTGCGGTCGGCGTCGCGACCGCGAACCTCTATCCACAGATCACCTTGACGGGGACTCTCGGTCAGCAGGCGCTGACGCCGGCGAAGCTCTTCGACGCGTCTTCCGCCGCGTGGTCGTTGATCGCCGGCTTGACGCAGCCGCTGTTTGACGGCGGAACACTGCGCGCAGAAAGGCGCGCGGCGCTCGACGCGTTGCATGCAAGCGCCGCGCGCTATCAGGAGGTGGTGCTGGATTCCTTCGGGCAGGTCGCCGATCTGCTCGACGCCCTGGATCACGATGCGCAGCTCGTCGCCGCACAGGCCAACGCGAGGGATACCTCGGAGGCGAGCCTGGAGCTCGCGCGCCAGAGCTATCAGGCGGGCAATTCAGGCCTGCTGCAGGTCCTCGATGCCCAGCGCGAGCGCCAGCGCGCGGAGCTGGGCTTCCTGCAGGCGCAGGCGCGGCAATATCTCGACACGATCCAACTGCTGCTCGCGGTGGGCGGCGGACCGCTCGGCTGAGAGCGGCGCGCCCGCAACCGGCCGCGGCGCCGGTTCCGGCCGACATGCGATGATGTTGATGCGCCGGCCGACGTCACAGCCGGCCGCTGCGCCGGTTCTTGTCGATGATGCCGATGATGAGGATCAGGAACGCGACCAGTCGCACGACGTACGCGTATTTCTGCTGCGCCTCGTCGGTGGGCTGGTCGATCACGGCCAGCCCGGTCCAGTTGGCCGCGAGTCCGGCGAAGGCGAGCGCCAGGAAGGCGAACAGCCGCTCCCGGGTTTCCCGCCAATAGCGCAGGAAAAAGAGCGCCGCCACCAGACTCGCCATCGCCAGGATGCCCCAGGTGAACAGTTCCATGGGTTGTCTCCTAGCGCGATTCCCAGGTGAGGCCGAAGACGAGCAGCAGCATGCCGATCACCGCCGCGGAATTGCGATACCAGAAGAGATTGATCTGAGTCGGCAGAACGACGAGATCCATGTACAGCAGCACGTTGTTGATGGCGAGAAACACGAAGCAGAGGCTTGCCCAGAAGAGCAGCCGCGTGCGCGTCGCGCGATATCCGCGCAGGAGCAGCAGCGCGCACAGGATGCTGGTGAC
Source organism: Steroidobacteraceae bacterium (assembly GCA_035545455.1). Classification (GTDB taxonomy): domain Bacteria; phylum Pseudomonadota; class Gammaproteobacteria; order Steroidobacterales; family Steroidobacteraceae; genus 13-2-20CM-66-19. The sequence goes on along the minus strand of DASZYK010000247.1, from coordinate 1,368 downwards.
CGCGCACAGGATGTAAACCGCTTCAGCCACGGTCCTTGTCCTTCTTCTTCAGCACGAAAGCGTCCGCGAAAGTGTGCAGGGCCGCGGTCCGCAGCCGCTCTATGGCGTTGGCGCTCATCAGCTGGATGATCAGGATCGGCCGCTCGGCGTACTCGCGCTCGAGCCGTCCCACGGCGGCATCGAGCCCGGAGCTGCCGGGCCGGTAGGCGAACCGCGTGGGAGAGGCACCGCTGGCCTCGATCAGGCCGCCCGCCTCGAGGCCAGCGAGCGCGGTCTCGATGAGCTCCGTCCGCACGTGCAGGCGCGCGGCCAAGCCTTCGCCCGTCCAGTGCTCATAGCGCTCGCGCCGCAGGAGCAGCAGGATCTCGAGCTCCTCGTAGGACTCAATGTGCTCGTGAAGCAGCGCGCGCACATCGTCCGGCAAATCGCTCGCGTCCGTCACGAACGCCCGGAGCCGGACACGATGATCCACGCCGGCAAGCGTGGGTCGAGTTGGGGCGCCGCGCCGCTCATCCCAAATACTTACCGCAACCTGGCGGCAGACGCAAGAGCCCGCCGCAGGCGGCGCAGCCTGCGGCGGGCGGGCGAGGATGACGAGTGGCGCTCGGAAAGACCGAGCGTCAGGAAGCGCTCTTGACGACGTCGCAGCGCTGATGCGCCTTGCGCAGCTTCGCGCAGGCGGCTTTCGCATCCGACTCCGTCATCGGCGCGGAGCGAACCTCGAGCAGCTTGCCGTGCGGCACGACCACGACATCCTGCACCTCGTTGCCGAACTTGCTCTTCAGCCGCTTGGCGAGCTTGTCCGCGAGAGCCTTGCTGCGGGCCGTGGCGAGCAGCGCCTGAAATCCCGTCAGCTTCTTCAGTGCCGCCTGCGCATCGCTCGCCTGCGGGGCGTTGGGGTACTTCTGCAGGAAGTCCTGATAGGCCGCCGCGGTATTGGCGGACTGCGCGCTCTGCCACGCGGCGTCCTGCTGCAACGAGTTGACCTTGTCCTGGGCGTCGGCCGCGTGCATTCCATTCGGCTCCTGCTGCAGGTACTGCTGATAGGCGTCGAGCGTGTTGGCGCTCGAGGCCGTGCTCCATGCCTGCTCGTCGTTCAGCGCGTTGATTCGGTTGCGGGCCTGCTCCACCCGCGCATCATTCGGGTGCTGCTGGATGAACTGCTGATAGGCGGCCACCGTGTTCTGCTGGTTTGCTTTCTGCCAGTCGGCGTTCGGTGAGCTGCAGGCGGCGAGTGCGCCGGCCGTAATCACGCAGAGAACGAGAAAGGACTTCTTCACCGCAACCTCCGGGCAAACAGCAACATTTGATGTGAAACGCGTAAGTTACCGCAAACCGTGAAAATTTTGCAAGCCTTCCTCCGGTCAG
>DASZYK010000246.1:0-1956 GCA_035545455.1 Steroidobacteraceae bacterium | reverse complement strand
CGGGCCAGCACCTTGGGCTTGCCTGCCGCTCATCGCCTGCGCGGCAGCGAGCCTGGTCGGCTGGCGCGCCGGCATTCTGACCCTGCAGCTCTTCTTCCTGCCGCCCATTCTCTGGCTCGCGCTGCTCGCCCTGCTCGGCGGACAGGCCGCGCGCCTGGCGGGATTCGCGATCGGCTTCCTCTACTTCGCACTGCCGGGCTGGGGACTGCTCGGGCCTGCGCTGCAGCGGCTGACGGCATGGGCCGTAGGCGTCATCGGACCGGCCATCGGGCTGCCCCTCTCCATGTCGGGAATGAGGGTCGTTCTGTCCGGGGGGATGTCGTTCGTCGTCACGTCTGCATGCAGCGGTGTCGATTTCCTCACCGTCGGGCTCGCAGTGGCGGCGCTCTACGGCGAGCTCGAGCACGCGAGGCTACGCCGGCGCGCGGCGTTGATCTGCGGAATGCTCCTGCTCGCGATCGTCAGTAATTGGCTGCGCGTCATTCTCATCATCGAGATCGGCTATCGCTCTCACATGCGCAGCGAGCTCGCGACCCGCGGTCACCTGGCGTTCGGCTGGGTCGTGTTCGCATGCGCTTTGCTGCTGTTCGTGTGGATCGCCGGTCGAACGGGTACCAGGGCATCCATCGCCGGCAAATTCAGTGACGATGCTGCCGCACGCAAGACCCCGGATCGGCAACATGCGGGCTGGCTCCGTTACGGCATGGCCGTTACCGCATTGCTCATCGTTCCTGTGCTCGTCTACGCGAGCTTGTTTGCGAGTCAGCCGCGTGTCAGTGCGGCGGCGCTGCAGCTGCCTCCGGGGCGCACACCGTGGCAAGGTCCTGCCGGGATGGCGGACCCACTCTGGCACCCCAGGTTCGTCGGCGCTCATGCCCAGCTCCGCGGGCGCTACCAGACAACGGACGGCCGTGCCGTGGAGGTCGTGGCCGTCGGCTTCTCACAGCAAACCCAGGGTGCACAGATCCTCAACGAGAGGAACTCTCTGCTCGGGCATCGCGGCCTGGCCATCCAGGCGGTCAGTCTCGTCGCTGACGGGGAAATCCCGCACGGGGAAGTCGTCGCTGTCGACCCCCAGGGCCGGAAATCGGTCATCTGGTCGGTCATCGACATCGGCGGACGCTTGTTCGGCGAGCCGCTGTCTTCCCAATTGTGGTACGGCGCGCGGTCTCTCATCGGTGTGCCTTACTCGGTGTTCTTCGCGCTGAGAGCCGAATGTGATTCTTCCTGCGATGCGGCCCGCGTCGCGCTCGAGGACTTCCTGCGGGCGAATGGACCAGCGCTCTTCGGATCTCTTCCGGATGCAGGTTACGAGGGGTAGCGCAGCTCAGCCCTTCAGCTCAGACCCAGTGAATCTCCGCGTGCGCGATCGGAAGGCGCCGGACACGGATCCCGGTCGCGGCGAACAACGCGTTCGCGAGGGCAGGCGCGAGCGGTGGAACTCCCACCTCGCCCATGCCGCCGATCGGGGCACTCGGCGTCTCTAGCACCCTGACCTCGACGGGAGGCGCATCCGCGATCCGGAGCACCGGATACCTGTCGAAATTGCGCGCCATCTGCCGCCCCCGATCGAAAGTGACCTCCTCGCGCAGCGCGGCGCTCAGAGCGAACAGCGTGCCTCCCTCGAGCTGCGCGCGGATATTCGCCGGATTGACCGCGGTCCCGCAGTCGACGACGACGACGATCCGCTCGATGTGCACGGCGCCTGAGTGGGCGACGGAAACCTCTACCGCCTGTGCCGAGATCGAGCCGAAACCCTCGTGATAGGCGAGCCCGAGAAACCGGTCCGCAGCGCGCGGGCGGCTCCAGCCGCAGGCTGAGGCCAGCTCCGTGAGCACTCTCCGGCCTCTCGCGCCGTTCTCGCCGAGGAGCCGGAGGCGATACTCGAGGGGGTCGACCCCGGCCGCGTGGGCGCACTCGTCGACAAAGGATTCCCGGAAGAACACGTTCTGTGAG
>DASZYK010000245.1:0-9226 GCA_035545455.1 Steroidobacteraceae bacterium | reverse complement strand
CGTGAATCCTGGTTGCGCCGGCTCGCGCCGGCTCACCTGGTCCCTGGAGGCTCAGTTCCGCCATCCTGGCTTCACAAGCCCCCGGAAAGAGCCTTTACGGACGAGCCCCCGGTTTGAAGTGCGGGACTGTCCAGCCCCTTTATTCTACTTTGCTGGGCGGGGCATGACTTTCACGGTGACCTCCTTGATGTCCGGTTGGGTTTTGCGCAGCTCGGCGGCGAGCTCCTGCAGGGCGTAGCGCAGGCGCGCGGACCAGGCGGGGGAGTCGGCGAAGACCACCAGGGTGCCGTCGCGCTCGGTAATTCCGGTGATTCTGGGGGGGAGCTCGGGGGGGAGGCGGGCCTCGAGCCAGGGTCGCCAGAAGGCTTGCCGGGCCGTCTGGTCGGCGGCCTGCGACAAAATGGGAACCGAGCGGGCCAGCAGGTCTTTGACAGAATGCGCAGCGTGTGACTTGAAGCCCGAATTGCGGGACTGGGATGCCGGATGTGCGCGGGCAGTCAGTGACCGGCCCGGCGGTTTGGGGACCTTGAGCTTGTGCGGGCGGCGCTGATTGGGCATATTCTGAGTGCTGCTTAAGGGCAAACTCGTCGAAAGACGGGGACGCAAAGCCACCGGTCTAAAGCGGAGAGCCATGACAGCGGGGTTGCCGGCAAAGCGCAAGGTCTTTAGAAGAAGATGGGTGACGCCCGTCGCCTCTGAGAAGCGCCTTCGTGGGGGTCCCTGCGCCAGGAAACGGGCTGGCTCGTCCGCTGGATTTGCTGCGTTGCCTGCCGATACAGGAAGGAGATCCGAGGTCCGCCCTGGCGGGGCTCGAGGCATCGGGAAGCGGTTACGCATGCATTCGGAGCGCGCGGCATGAATGTGATCATTTTCTCAAAGCGTGACGGGTACGCCCGTCAGCTGAACCTGCACCCGCTCGCTCTCGTGTGCGTCATCCTGGGGATGCTCGCCGTCGTAGGCGGCGCGTTCGGGGTGGGCATGAGCGTGGGCCGGGACAGCTCGGGCGGGCTGGCGCTCGGGCAGACGGCCCGCTGGTCGCATATCCTGGCGAAGCAGCGCGAGGAGATCGCCGACCTGAAGCAGCAGATGCAGGCGCGCGCGAATGCGATCGCCATTCAGCTCGGCGACATGAAGGCGCACGTCATCCGTCTCGATGCCCTGGGCCAGCGGCTGACGGCCATGGCGGGCATCAAGAGCAGCGAATTCGACTTCGGGCAGGACCCGCCGCAGGGCGGCCCCGAGATGGACATTCCGGGCGCGCGCCCTGAGATCGCCGACATCGCGACCATGCTGAAGGCCCTGCAGGGCCAGATCGATCTCAGCGGCTCGCAGCTCTCGGCGCTGGAGAACGTGATTCTCTCCCGCCAGCTCGGCCAGGAGATCCATCCGGAGGGTCGCCCGATCAGCACGGGATACGTCTCTTCCGGTTTCGGTGAGCGCGTCGATCCCTTCACCGGTGGCGGGGAATTTCACGAGGGCATCGATTTCGCGGCTCCGGCGGGCACCCGGATTCGCGCGGTCGCCGCCGGCATCGTGACCTGGGCGGGCCCGCGCGGCGGGTACGGCAACATGGTGCAGATCGATCACGGGAACGGCTACGCGACCCGGTATGGCCATTCGGAAAGGGTGCTGGTGCACGTGGGCGAAACGGTTAAGCGGGGTGACGTCGTTGCCCTCGTCGGGGATACCGGCCGCTCCACGGGGCCGCACGTGCACTTCGAGGTGCTCAGGAATGGGCACGAGGTGAACCCGGCACGCTTCGTCGCCATGCGGACCGGATCGAGGTCGTTCGCTGCCGCCGACGCCGCTCAGCCGGCCGTAGAGAAGGCGCCTCCGCCGAGCGCCACCGCGGCCGGACAGGACTGAACCGCCACGCAGCGATTTGCCAACTCCGCGCGCAGCGGGCCGGCCCCCGCGGGGCCATGGCGAGGCGCGGGATCGGCCGAGTGCTCAGAGCCGGACGGGAAGGCGGCGCACTGCAGCGCCGGAGACGCACTCACCGCCGTCGCGACGGTCCAAATCTGCGCAGGGTATCTGCGGATGACTTCCAGGGGCCTGTGGCTTCGCCTGGAAATCGAGTCCGCGGCTCCCGAAGGCGGTGCTTGATTTCCACCTGGCGGGAACCCATTGGGGATGCGGCCTCGCGTGCGTAGAATACCCGGCTCCCGATGCCCCCGACCTCGGTAAAGCGGGTCTGAGGGCCGTTTCCCCGGGGCCGCTTCCCGCGGGGTCCCGACCCTTGGTGAGGCGGGTCTCAGAGGGCCGGCCGAACCCATCAGCAGGATCGTCAAGTTGCTCGACACTCTCAAGCGTATTTTCGGCAGCCGCAATGAGCGGCTGATCCGCGGCTATGGACGGTACATCCGCGCAGCGAAGGAGCTCGAGCCCGGGCTCAAGGCCCTGAGCGACGAGGCCCTGAGGGGCAAGACGGACGAGTTCCGCCAGCGCCTGCGTGACGGGACGACCCTGGATGACCTGCTGCCCGAAGCCTTCGCTGTGGTCCGGGAAGCGGCCTGGCGCACGCTCAAGATGCGCCACTTCGACGTCCAGCTCATCGGCGGCATCGCGTTGCATCAGGGAAAGATCGCGGAAATGCGCACCGGCGAGGGCAAGACCCTGGTCGCGACGCTCCCCGCCTACCTGAATGCCCTCCCCGGCGAGGGCGTGCATGTCGTCACCGTCAACGAATATCTGGCGCAGCGCGACGCCGACTGGATGGGGCCCGTCTATCGGTTCCTCGGCCTCACGGTCGGGGTCATCAAGAATTCCCAGACGCCACAGGAGAAGCGGGATGCATACGCCTGCGACATCACCTATGGCACCAACAACGAGCTCGGCTTCGATTATCTGCGCGACAACCTCGCTTTCGGTCTGGAGGACCGGGTGCAGCGCCCGCTCGCCTATGCGATCGTGGACGAGGTCGACTCCATCCTGATCGACGAGGCGCGCACGCCACTTATCATCTCGGGGCCGGCGGAGGAGAGCACGGAGCTCTATCTGCGGATCAACCAGCTGGTCCCGAGCCTGAAGCGCCAGCTCGAGGAGGATGGACCGGGCGACTTCGCGGTGGAGGAGAAGACCAAGCAGGTCCACATCACGGAGGAGGGCCATGAGCACGTCGAGGCGCTGATGCTGCAGACGGGCCTGCTGCGCGAAGGCGAAAGCCTCTACGATCCCGCCAACATCCGTCTGATGCATCATTTGAACGCGGCGCTGCGTGCGCACGCGCTCTACAAGCGCGATGTCGAGTACATCGTGCGCGGCGGCGAGATCATCATCGTCGACGAGTTCACGGGGCGCACCATGCCCGGGCGGCGCTGGTCCGACGGGCTGCACCAGGCGATCGAGGCCAAGGAAGGCGTGCGCGTGCGCGAGGAGAACCAGACGGTCGCCTCGATCACCTTCCAGAACTACTTCCGTCTCTACCGCAAGCTCTCCGGCATGACCGGCACCGCCGACACGGAGGCGCCGGAGTTCCTGGAGATCTACGGCCTGGAGGTCATGGTCATCCCGACCCACAAGCCGATGATCCGCAAGGACATGCCGGATTTCGTGCACCTCACGCAGAGCGACAAGTTCAAGGCCATCATCGAGGACATCCGCGAGTGCGTCGAGCGCGAGCAGCCGGTGCTGGTCGGCACGACCTCCATCGAGACTTCGGAGCTGGTCTCCGGCGTGCTGCAGAAGGAGGGAATCGAGCACCAGGTGCTCAACGCCAAGCAGCACGAGCGCGAGGCGCACATCGTCGCGCAGGCCGGCCGGCCGGGCGCGGTGACCATCGCGACCAACATGGCGGGCCGCGGCACCGACATCGTGCTGGGGGGCAGTCTCGAGGCCGAGCTGGCCACGCTCGGCCAGGACGTCGACGAGGGGGCGCGCGAGAGTGTCAGGTCGGACTGGCGGACGCGGCACGAGAAGGTGGTCGCGGCGGGCGGCCTGCACATCATCGGCACGGAGCGGCACGAGTCCCGCCGCATCGACAACCAGCTGCGCGGCCGCTCCGGCCGGCAGGGCGACCCGGGATCGAGCCGCTTCTATCTCTCCATGGAAGACAACCTCATGCGCATCTTCGGCGACCCGGTGCGCACGCAGCGGCTGCTCAAGATGGCCGGCATGAAGGAAGGCGAGGTCATCGAGAGCGGCATGCTGAGCCGCCAGATCGAGAAGGCGCAGCGCAAGGTTGAGGCGCATAACTTCGACATCCGCAAGCAACTGCTCCTCTTCGACGATGTCGCCAACGACCAGCGCAAGGTCGTCTACCAGCAGCGCACGGAGATCATGGGGACGGAGGACGTCTCTGCACCGATTCGCGGCATCCTGGAGGAGGCGATCGGCGCGCTGGTCGATCAGTACCTGCCCAAGCACGCGATGCCGAGCGACTGGGATCTGGAGGGCCTGAGCAAGGCGCTCGAGACCGATTTCAACGTGCGCGTCAACGTCAAGAGCTGGCTCGAGCAGGAGCCGGAGCTCGAGGAGCCCGCGATGCGCGAGCGCCTGGCCCGCGAGGTGGAACAGGCGTACGACGTGAAGGTATCGCGCATCGATCCGGCATTGATGCGCCACATCGAGAAGGACGTCATGTTGCGTACGCTCGATGCGCACTGGCGCGATCACCTGGCCGCCATGGATTATCTGCGCCAGGGCATCCACTTGCGCGGCTACGCCCAGCAGGACTACCGCTCCGAGTACAAGCGCGAGGCCTTCCAGATGTTCACCGCGATGCTGGATCGCGTGAAGCTCGAGACGGTGACGCGCCTCATGCAGATCGAGGTGCGCACACAGGAGGAAGTCGACCGCGAGGAGGAGGAGCGCCGCCGCCGTCTGATGCGGGCGCTGCATGCGCAGCATGCGGAAGCACTGTCCGCGCTGGCCGGCGCAGAGATGCCGCCTGATCCGCCGCCGATCCCCGCGGCCGCGCGCGCCGCGATGATGAGCGGGGGCGGGCGTGCCCACGGTGGAGCCGACGCATCCGGCATGCAGCTTCCGCCGCCGGACATGCAGGGAACGTTCGTGCGCGGCGAGCGCAAGATCGGCCGCAACGAGCCTTGTCCCTGTGGCTCCGGGAAGAAGTACAAGCATTGCCACGGAGCGCTGTCGAGCGTTGAGTGAGCAACCGGGGGAGCCCGAGCATCGGCGTGGCACTCGCCAACTGCCCGCAGTGATCACTGGCGCCCGGCGGCACGACCGGAGCGAATGCTGAGCAGGGGGCTTCTGGAGTGACCCTGGTGGTTGCCGCGGCGATCTTCGATGCATCAGGTCGGATCCTCATCGCCGAGCGTCCCGCCGGCAAGCACATGGCCGGCCGCTGGGAATTTCCCGGCGGCAAGGTCGCGCCGGGTGAGTCCGAGCAGGCCGCCCTGGCGCGCGAGCTCGAGGAGGAGCTCGGCATCGAGGTGAGCGCCGCGCGCCCGATGATGCGTCTGACACACCGCTATCCGGACCGCGAAGTCGAGCTTTCACTGTGGGTGGTCGAGCGTTATCGGGGCGAGCCGCGGCCGCTCGACGGTCAGCGCCTGAAATGGGTCGAGCGCGCGGGCCTGCCCGGCGAGGACATTCTCGAGGCGGACCGTCCGTTCGTGGCCGCGCTGGTACAATGGCAGGCGCCTTCCTAGAAACGAGACAGGATTCCCCCATGGCAGCGAAGAGCGATCTTCCGGAAGTACACCTCGATCCGGCCGGTCTATACCGGGAAGAGATCTACACCGATCGCCGGGCCGGCACGATCCGCCGCCTCACGCCCGTGACCGTGGACGGGGCAACGGATCCCAATCGGCCGGTGCTCTTCTCGGGTCAGACGCAGCTTCTCACGCCCGCGGGAGTTCTGCCGCTCGTGTTCGAGATCGAGGCGGCCACTCTCGAGGAGGCCCTGAGCAAGTTTCCCGAGGGGGTCAATGCCGCGCTCGAGCAGGCCATCGACGAGGCCCGCGAGATGCGCCGGGAGGCGGCTTCGCGCATCGTCGTGCCGGACGTAGGGGCGGGCGGCATCGGCCCCGGGCCGGGGCCCGGCGGCGCGGGCGGCGGCAAGATAAAGTTTCCTTAGGCCCCCTCAATCGCGCGCCGAGTCCCCCGGCACCCTCCGGGACGAGGCGGCCTTTTTCACGGCATTTCGAACGCAATCTACTGCGGCTGGGCCTTCGCGGAACGTAATGTGCTGATGGCGCGTTGAACCCTTTCCCGGCGCAGGGCGCCGAATGAGCGATATCGCAAAGGGGGTGTAATGCGTCAGGCTTCCGAGTCCGAGGGCGAGGTCCCTCCGGTCAGCGTGGGAGTGCCCGTCTTCAACGGGGAGAACTTCCTCGAGGACGCCATCCGCTCGGCACTCAGCCAGACCCTCGACGACCTCGAGCTGGTCCTTTGCGATAACGCCTCGACCGACCGGACGGCCGAGATCTGCAGCGATTACGCCGCCCGCGATCCACGCGTGCGGTACTTCCGCAACCCGCGCAACCTGGGCGCCGCCGCCAACTACAACCTCGCGTTCAGTCATGCCCGCGGGCGCTACTTCAAATGGCTCGCGCACGATGATCGCATGCTGCCGTCGTTCCTCGCCAAGACCTATCGGGTCCTGGAGGAGCGCAAGGACGCGGTGCTCTGCAACACGGTGGTCGCGTACATCGACTCGGAAGGCGCGCAGATCGGACTCTACGACAGCCGGCTCTCGGGCGCGGACTCGCTGTCTCCCGCCGAGCGGTTCGCCTGGATGGTGCTGCGCTCCCACAGCTGCGTGGACTTCTTCGGGCTCATCCGTCGCGACGCGCTGCGCGACTCTTTGCTGCACGGTACCTTCCACGGCGCTGATCGCGCTCTGCTCGCTCAGCTGGCGCTGCGTGGCCGCATGATCCAGCTGCCCGCCCCGTTGCTGAACATGCGCGAGCATCCGAACCGCTACACCCGCGTGCAGCGGCGCTCCGCCGACCGGGCGGCGTGGCACGACAGCGCGCGTGCCCACCAGGCGAGCTTCCCGGCCTGGCGGCTGTACGGGGAGTATCTGAAGATGGTGCGGCGCGAGCGGCTGACGCCGGAAGAGCGGTCGCGCTGTTACGCCGTGCTCGCCAGCTGGTGGCTCCACAACTGGAACGCCTTGCGGGCGCTGGTCGACGTCGTGGCAGTGGCGATGCCCAGCGCGCCCGCGCAGGCGGAGCGGCTGAAGGCGCGGCTCTTTGGCGCCGCCCCGGGTCACCTGGTGGCCGATCGGCGGCGTTGATGGAGCGAGCCGCGGGCCCGCCGATGCTCTCGGCCCGTGAAGCCGCGCCACGCAGTGCGCAGCACGATTCCAACTGCGCCTCCGTTGCGCCGGCGGCAGTGCTTTCCGAGCCGAGACCCTCTTCCAGACCTGGCGTGGCGAGCCGTCCCGGCGGCCGATACCGCATCGCCATGGTCGCAGCCTGCCCCATGCCGGCGCGGCGCGGAACGCCGCTGCGGATCGAGCGGCTTGCGGAGGCGCTGACGGCGCGGGGGCATCACGTCGAGCTCGTCACTTATCACGTTGCGGATGGCCCGCAGCCGCTCGGCATTCCGGTGCACCGGATCTTCAAGCGCCCCGTGTACTGGCGGATGCCGGTCGGGCCGAGCTTGCGCAAGCTCGCCGTCTACGATCCGGCCCTCTCCCTGAAGCTGACGCGCGTCCTCGCTGCGCGGCAGTTCGATGTCATCCACGCCCATCACGTCGAGGGGCTGTTGGTGGCGCTGCCGGTCCGGTTGCGCCACCGCGTGCCGCTCGTCTATGACGCCCACACCATGCTGTCGGCGGAATTGCCGAGCTACGCGGCGGGTCTCACGCGCGGCGCTTTCGCGGCGCTCGGCGGCTGGCTCGACGGGGCGTTGCCGAGGCGCGCGGATCACGTCGTCGCGGTGACGCCCGATATCCGCGAACGGCTGCTGGGTGTGCACGGCCTCGCGCCCGATCGCGTCTCCGTCGTGACCAACGGGGTGGAGACGGAGCGCTTCCGCGTAACGGTGCAGCCCAACCACGATGGCTTCATCCGGCTCATCTACACAGGTACGCTGGCCCAGTACCAGGACATCGATCTGCTGCTCGAGGCGTTCGCGCGCGCGAGGCGGGTACGGCCGGACCTCAGGCTCTGCTTCTCGGTCAGCTCATCGTTCGAGCCCTACGAGGCGACGGCGCGGCGGCTGGGAGTGAGAGAGGCCATCGAGGTGGTCTTGGACGGATTCGGCGAGTTGCCGCAGCGGCTTGCGGCCGCGGCGATCGCCGTGCTGCCGCGGGTCAGCTGTCCCGGAATCCCGCAGAAGCTGCTCAATTACATGGCGGCGGGCAAGGCGATCGTGGCCAGCGCGGGGTCGGCGAAGCTGTTGGAGCACGAGCGCACCGGGCTGGTCGTCGCGAATGGCGACGTCAGCGGGTTTGCCGACGCCGTGCTCCGCCTGGCGGGGGATCCGGCATTGGGGGAGAGGTTGGGAAGGAGCGCACGGGAGGTGGTGGAGCAGGACTTCAGCTGGGAGCGGGCGGCGGAAAGGATGGAGCCGGTCTACGAGCAGGTGATCGCCGTGCCGCGTTGAGCTCGCGGCACGGCGAGCTGCCACATCCCTCTCGAGCTATGCTCGCGGCGGACCCCTCCGCCGGGCCGCCACCTGAGCCAGTTTCATGAGAATCGGCGGGGTGAGCAGATTCACCGCCTTGATCGCGAGCCGCACCGGATCGACTCGCCCGGGAAATCTCACCGAGCGGTTGCGCAACATCCAGCCCGGCACCGGAGGGGCCGTATAGTAATACCACGAGAGGCACAGCCGGGCGCGCCCGGCAGGGCAGGCGATCGGACGGGTATGCCCGTGCAGCGCGTGCGGGGTGTTGAAGATGACCATCCGGTTGAAGAGCGGCTCGATCTCGAGCAACCGGCGGGACGGGCTCCCGGGCGTCGAGTTGGAGTGCAGCTCGAGCTGTCCGCCCCATTCCGGCTGCCAATCCCGGTTGAGATAGAGCAGCACGTTGATGCGCCGGTCGAGCTTCAATTCCCGCTGCGTCGCGAAGTCGTAATGCAGCCCGAGAAAGCCTCCCGGCTCCACCTTCATGTAGCCGGCCGCGTGCAGGTGAGGGTCGGGGATCAGCCCGCGGATTCCGGTCAGGCTCTCCAGGAAGCGCAGGAACGGGGCGCTGTTCATCGCGTACAGCAGGATCTCCGCCGTCGGGCCGAACGCGGTGGGGTCCGAGCAGACCTGCTTGCGCTCATCGGCATTGTCGTACTCCTTCCACCGCGCCGAGGATGCC
>DASZYK010000244.1:0-1601 GCA_035545455.1 Steroidobacteraceae bacterium | reverse complement strand
CAGCGTGCCGTCGATTCCCGCGACGTACTCCTGCATCAGCCTGTCATTGTCCGTTCCCCGAATGCCCATCTCGTCGACGATGCGGTGCAGCGCGATGGAATCGACGTGGCCGGCCCGCATCAGCGCGACGGCCGCCGGGGGCAGGAACGGATTGTCGATGCCGAGCGACACGTCGCCGACGTCAAACGTCGGCTCGAAAGTGCTCTGCACGAGGCTGCGCGCGATGCGGCTCTCGAGGAAGAGCTCCGCCGACCCGGACAGCGACTGATGCAGCGTCGCGCCGAGCACCTCGCGCTCGATCGGCTCCAGCAGCGACTGCGTCGGCTCGGGGTTGACGCTGTCTCCTCCGATGGACACCCCCGAGCGGTCGCCGAGCGGACCCATGTCGTACGGGCGGATGGAGCTGCCATCGTTCGTGAATATCCAGGTCTGTCCGCCGAGCGTGAAGTCACCAGCGGTGCTCACGGCGTTGACTCCCGTGTTCGCCATCGTCAGGAACGCCGGCGTGGCGCCGCTCGGTCCCTGATACGCGGGGTTGGAAATGAGACCCACACCGTTGGAGGCATAGGCGCGCGCGTCCGCGAGCACGCCCTGCGAACTGTCATAGACGAAGCTGAACGCCGCATTGCCCGGCTGGCCGCCCAGCTCGAATTCCTTCCCGGCCGTCAGGGAGACCCCGCGCGAGACGGCATCACCCCGGGAGGAAATGCCCGCATGGGTGCGCACGCGCACCCCCTCGAAGCTCTTCCTGAGGATGACGTTGATGACTCCTCCGATGGCATCGGCGCCATAGATCGCCGAAGTCCCGCCCGTGACCACCTCCACGCGATCCACCAATTCGGCGGGAATGGTGTTGAGGTCGACCGCGGCCGAGAGCGGGGAGCCGGATACCTGTCGGCGCCCGTCGACGAGCACGAGCGTGCGGGCCGTGCCGAGACCTCGCAGGCTGACGAGACTCAGTCCGGCGCCGACGACGAGCTGCTGGCTGTTCGACAGCCCCTGCCCCACACTGACCGAGGGCAGCTGCACGATCGCCGCGGCGATGTTTTCGGTGCCGGTGTCCGCGATCTGAGCCTGACCGATCGCCATCAGCGGCATCGGGGCGGAGGACGCGTCCTGCGGAATGCGGCTGCCGGTGACCAGCACCTCCCGCATCCCGCTCGCGTATCCGGCGGCTGCCGCCATTCCGGCTCGCGCCCGTGTCTGCAGGGAGCGGCTCGTCGCAATGCCCGGATCCTGCGTCGACGAGGGCCTCGCCCGGGGAACGAGCGCCGGCCTGTGGGCAGTGCCGTGGGCGCTCGCGGCGCAACTGCACTCGACGACGAGGACACCCTCCGCCGATTCGCTCACCCGCAGCTTCGTGCCCGCGGTCATGCGATGCAGCGCGTCGATCGGCTCGTAGCGTCCCGAGATCGGATGAGTCCGCTGACCCTTGATCTGGTCGTACTCGAAGAGGATCTCGCGCCCGGATTGGCGGCCGAACTCGGCGAGCGCGGTCGCGGCGTCGCTGGTGGCGATGTCGAAGCTCGTGGGTGCGGCCAGCGCCGCGCGCCAGGGGAAGAGCGCGATTGCGGCGGCAAAAGCGATCCACGCAGCGCTTA
>DASZYK010000243.1:0-5775 GCA_035545455.1 Steroidobacteraceae bacterium | reverse complement strand
ATTGTCGGTCACGAGCCCCTGGCGCCAGACCGGTCGCGCGCCGCGCGCCTGCAGGCGGCGCGCGACGAGGTTGCGCGCCATCGGAATCACCTCGATCGGCAGGGGGTAGGCGCCGAGCGTGCCGACGAGCTTGCTGTCGTCGATGATGCAGATGAAGCGCGCCGCCGCGGCGGCAATGATCTTCTCGCGTGTGAGCGCACCGCCGCCGCCCTTGATCAGGTGATGCGCGCGGGTGGCCTCGTCGGCGCCGTCGATGTAGAGCGGCAGGTCCGCCACGTCGTTGAGGTCGAGCACGGCGATGCCGGCCGCGCCGAGCAGGGCCGTGGTGGCGTTGGAGCTCGATACCGCGGCGCGCACCAGTCCCGGATGCGCCGCCAGCGCCTCGATGAGGAATCGCACCGTGGAGCCGGTGCCGACGCCGAGCACGGAGCCGGCCGGAATGTGCTGCAGAGCGGCTTCGGCGGCGCGCCGCTTCTTCGCATCGGCCATCGCTGCGGTCATGGGAAAAACCGCCCTCCGGAAATGAACGTGCCCGCCGGAGCGGGCACGATAATTTCGTTTCTCGTCTCACTCGGCGGCCGCCGAAGCGGCCGCCGAGCAAAGGCCTTACTTTTTCTTTGCAGCTTTCTTCTTGGCCTTCTTTTTCGCCTTCGCCATGTTGGCTCTCCAGTTGTCGGGTTAGTCCGAGGTCGGAGTATATACAGGTGAAACAAAAATACAAGCAAGGGGGGAGAGGATGTGATAGTCGGGTCTCTCGAGCCGTGATGCGCACCTCATGCTCGCGCGCACTGCTCGCTCGCCGTCCGCGGTCAGCGGCGAGCGCAGCGCATGACGCCGCGCTCGGTGATCACGAGATCGAGCGGCACATCGTGCGCGGCGGCCGCGATGCGCTCCACCTCCTGTGACGCATAACCGATTCCGACGAGCAGCGGCGCATGCCAGAACTCGCGCAGCCGCCTGAAGCCGAACGCGCGATCGTAGTAGCCGCCTCCCATGCCGAGGCGCGTGCCGTGGCGATCGAAGCCGACGAGCGGCAGGAACACGACATCGAGCAGGCGGGCGCTCGCGAGCTCCGCGCCTTCGGGCTCGACGATGCCGAAGCGATTGATGCGCAGAGAGGCGGGCGCCGCGAGCGCCGGGCGACGACGCGGCGGCGCGGATCGGGCCGCGCCCGGCGATGATTCGACCGAGAGCGAAGAGGCCGTGATCTGCGCGAAGCGCATGGTGCGCGCTCGCGAGCGCCGGTCGATGCGCGGCAGATACACGAGGCATCCGCGGCGCAGCATCAGCGCGATGAGGCAGGAGGTGTCGAGCTCCTCGGCGGTGGCGGCGTAGATGCCGATGCGCCGGCCGGAGCGAAGCCGGAGCGCCTGATCGGCCAGGCGGGCAACTTCCCTGGCGGCGTGCGCGCGATCGGCGGCGGATACGGCGCGGCGCCTCGCCCGGAGGGACGCCCGCAGGGATCTGCGGGCGTCGGCCACGCTGGAATCAGGAAGCGCCACCCGCCGGTGCCGGTGCGAACCGTTGCTCTCGAACCGGAGCAACAGGTGGGACGAGCTGTGACAGGTAAGGCTTTCCGCTCATGGCGGACTTGCACAGTGCTGTCGACGAGCCCTGCCCCGTGGGTGTTTCAATTAGGGTCCGAGGTAACCCGGCCCGCTTGTCGAACACCGCAGGCGACGCCGATAGTCACTCTACACCAAGGCCGATCACTTGGGGCATCCGATGCATCACAGCTCGAGCTGCTGCGCTCTCTCGAGCGCGGTCTCGACCCGCTCGCGCAGCGCCCGGACCTTGCCGCCCGCCTCGCTCTCGGCCTTGGCGTCGCGGCCGCGCAACTGCAGCAGCTCGTTCGCCATGTTGAGCGCCACCATGACGGCGATGCGGTCGAGTCCCACGACCTTGCCGCTGTCGCGGATCTCGCGCATGCGGCCATTGAGGTACTCCGCCGCGTCGAGGAGCGCGGAGCGCTCGTCGTACGGGCAGGAGACCACGTACTCTTTCTCCATGATGCGCACGCTGACGCGCGCAGGGTCCTGACTGCTCATGCGCCATGCTCCAGGGTTTTCAGCCTGCCGATCATGGCCTCGACGCGGGCGCGAACCTGCTCGTTCTTCGAGAGGAGCGAGGCGCGCTCCGTCGCCAGCGACTCGTGCCGCTGACGCAGCGCGCGGTTCTCCTCCCGCAGATGATCCACGGTGGTCACCAGCTCTTCGATACGCCGCGCGAGGCGCGCCAGCTCGAGATCGAGCTGTGATTTGACGGTGTCGCTCATGGTGGGCCGACTATAGTGCCGCGCTCTCGGCGGGGTCAATCAGGGCGGTGCGTTCGGGATTCCCGGGGTTTCCGGGCGCCTCATCCTGCCGCGGGCGCGGGCCGCAGGTCCCGCGTTACGCGGCGGCGGAACACGGACCGTTCCTGGGGCATAATGCCTGCCGAGCATCTCGTTACCCCAAGCGGATCTCAAAGGGCGATGATCCAGTCGAGCTACGCGGACATTCAGCGCGTTCTGACGGACGAGCGCGCGTTGGCCGATGCCGCCGAGGCGCATGGCACCCTCGCGGGTTGTCTCTGCGCCGCCATCGGCTACCGCTTCGAGGACTGGCTGCTCGAGATCCTGCCGGAGGGGAGGGCTGAGCCGCTCGCCAGCGCCACGCTGCGCGAGCTGTACGCCGAGACCTCCGGATCCCTGCGGGCGCCGGACATGGAATTCGACCTGCTGTTGCCGGAAGACGCGCAGTCGATCGATGCGCGCGCGGCGGCGCTCGCCCAATGGTGTCAGGGGTTTCTCTACGGGCTCGGCTCCGGCGCGGTGCCGGATGCCGGCAGCCTGCCGGGCGACGTGGGAGAGATCGTGCGCGACCTCACGGAGATCAGCCGCGTCGGCGTCGATATCGCCCAGACCGAGGAATCGAATGAGAGCGCCTACGCGGAGCTCGTCGAGTTCGTGCGCGTGAGCGTGCAGGTCGTCTTCGAGGAGCTCGAGCCGCTGCGGGCCCGGCCCTCCACACCCGGAGCATCTCTTCATTGATTCGCCACAAGTCCGCCGCCCGGCGCGCGGCACCTCCCCATGTCTCGCGCTCCTCGAGCTCGAGCCGACAGGATCTTCGCAACGAGTTCGCGCGCCGCCGGCGGGCGCTGCTGAAGGTCATGGGCCGCGACTCCATCGCGATCCTGCCGGCGGCGCCGGTGCGGCACCGCAACAGCGACGTCGAGTACGCCTACCGGCAGGACAGCGATTTTTACTATCTGACCGGCTTCGACGAGCCGGAGTCCGTCGCCGTCCTGGTCCCGGGACGCGACCAGGCTGAATACATCCTCTTCGTGCGCGAGCGCGACCCGGCGCGTGAAACCTGGGACGGCCGGCGCGCGGGGCCCGCGGGCGCGCGGCGTACCCATGGCGCCGATGACGCGTTTCCCATCACCGACATCGATGAGATCCTGCCGGGGCTGATGGAGAACCGCGCCAAGGTGTTCTATTCGATGGGCATGTATCCGGAGTTCGACCAGAGAGTGGTCGGCTGGGTGAACGGCCTGCGTACCCAGGCGAGGAACGGCCGGCATCCGCCGCAGGAAATCGTCGCGCTCGATCACTACCTGCACGACATGCGGCTCTACAAATCGCGCGTCGAGATCGGCCTCATGCGCGAAGCCGCGCGGATCGCCGCGCGGGCGCACGTGAGAGCGATGCGTGTCTGCCGCCCGGGGCTCAAGGAATACGAGGTGATGGCGGAGATCATCCACGAGTTCCGCCTGCACAACGCCGACACCTCGTATCACCCCATCGTGGGCGGCGGCGCCAACAGCTGCATCCTGCATTATCGCGACAACGATCAGCCGCTCAAGGCGGGTGACATCCTCCTGGTGGATGCCGGCTGCGAGCACGAGTCCTACGCGTCCGACATCACGCGCACGTTTCCCGTCGGAGGCCGCTTCACACCCGAGCAGCGCGCGGTTTACGAGGTCGTGCTCGAGGCCAATCGCGCGGCGATCGCCAAGGTGCGCCCCGGCAATCATTGGAACGAGCCTCACGAGGCGGCGGTGCGCGTCATCACGCATGGACTGGTGAAGCTCGGGCTTCTGAAGGGGCGCCCGGCGAAGCTCGAGCGCGATGGCGCCTACCGGCGGTTCTTCATGCACCGCACCGGCCACTGGCTGGGCATGGATGTGCACGACGTCGGTGACTACAAGATCGGCGACGAATGGCGTGTGCTGGAGCCCGGGATGGTGCTCACCATCGAGCCCGGGATTTACATCCCTGCGGGGGCTCGGGGCGTGCCGAAGCGCTTCCAGCGTATCGGCGTGCGCATCGAGGACGATGTCGTGGTCACCAAGAGCGGCGTCGAGGTGCTGACGGACGGTGCACCCAAGGACGTGGACACGATCGAGAAGCTGATGTCCCGAGCCCATTCCGGCCATGCCTGACCCCGGGCGCCCCTTCGACCCGGCGCCGCTCGCCGCGCCGCGGGAGTTCGACGTCGCCATCGTCGGCGGCGGCCTGGTGGGGGCGAGTCTCGCGCTCGGGCTCGCGGGTACCGGCGTGCGAGTTCTTCTCGTCGAGAGTGTCGCTCCGGATTCTGCGGCGCAGCCGAGCTTCGACGAGCGCACCACCGCTCTCGGCAATGCCAGCCGCAGGATCTTCCAAGGCCTCGGCGTCTGGGACGAGGTGTCACGCGAGGCGGCGGCGATCCGCGCCATCCATGTCTCCGATGCCGGGCGGTTCGGATTCGCGCGGCTTCGGGCCGAAGAGCAGGGAATCGACGCGTTCGGTTACGTGGTCCCCAACAGAGTGATCGGCGCCGCGCTGTGGGGCCGTCTTGCGGATGCAGACGGCGTGGAGTTGCGCGTGCCCGCCGGCGTCGAGGATCTCGACATCACGACGGAACGGGCCTATTTCACGGTCGTCACCGCCGCCGGCGGGCGTGAAGTGACCTCGGCACGTCTCCTCGTGGCCGCCGACGGAGCGCATTCCACAGTCCGCGCCGCCGCAGGCATAGAGGCCGGTGTCGAGGACTACGATCAGGTCGCGATAACGGCCGCTGTCGCCGGGGATCGCGCTCACGATGGCACGGCGTACGAGCGCTTCACGCCGTCGGGACCCGTTGCGGTGCTGCCCCTTCGCGGCGGGGGCTACGGCACGATCTGGTCGTGCGTCCCGAAGCGCGCGGCCGAGTTGCTGGCGCTGCCCGACGAAGCGTATCTGTCAGAGCTGCAAAGCCGTTTCGGCTGGCGGGCCGGCAGATTCCGCCGGATCGGCCGCCGCGCGTCGTACCCGCTGAAGCTGACCCGCGCCGCAACCACCGTCGCGCGCCGCACGGTGCTCATCGGCAACGCCGCCCAGGCGCTGCACCCGATAGCGGGGCAGGGATTCAACCTGGGACTGCGCGATGCCGCCCTGCTCGCGGAGGTGATCGCGGGCGCCAGCGGAGATGTGGGCTCGGCGGAGCTGCTGCGGAAATTCTCCGACTGGCGCGCCGCCGACCGCGGCGGCGTGGTGCGCTTCACCGATGGGCTGGTGAGGCTCTTCGGCAGCCGGATGCCGGGCGTCAGTCTCATCCGCAACCTGGGCCTCCTCGCGTTCGATCTCGCCCCGCCCGCCAAGCGCGCACTGGCGCGCGTCAGTCTCGGGTTCGGTGGCCCTACGCCGCGCCTGGCGCGCGGACTGCCGCTGCGATGAGCTCCGCGACGGCAGTCGTGGCCGGCAGCGAGCCCTTCGACGTACTCATCGTCGGCGGTGGTCCCGTGGGCGCGAGCGCGGCGGCGCTGCTGCAGTCG
>DASZYK010000242.1:0-3394 GCA_035545455.1 Steroidobacteraceae bacterium | reverse complement strand
CGGCAGGGAGCCGGATTTCGAGGAGAAGGCGGAGCGGGCCGTCAAGAGCCTGGGCGGCCGCAACACGACGCTCTATCGGCAGCTGCGGCGCCGCTTCCAGGAAAGCGGCGAGCGCGAGGCGCTCGAGCGCGCCCGCGCGCTGGTGCAGAGCAACAACCGCATCACCGTGGCCGACCGCGAGCGCCTGCTCGGATACCTCGAGGGCACGGGCGTCAGCATCCTGCCGGAGCCGCAGGTGCTGCTCACGGAGACGCCGCGCGTCCCGGGGCTCGATGGCCGCAAGATGTCCAAGTCCTACGGCAACACCATCGAGATGCGCGAGGATCCGGAATCGGTCACGAAGAAGCTGCGCGCCATGCAGACCGATCCGGCGCGGGTCCGCCGCACCGATCCGGGCGATCCGGACAAGTGTCCGGTATGGGACCTGCACCGGATCTATTCCGACGAGACCACCCGCAAGTGGGTGGCGGAAGGCTGCCGCTCGGCGGGCATCGGCTGCCTCGACTGCAAGCAGCCGGTGATCGACAAGATCGTCGCGGAGGTCACCGAGATGCGCCGCCGCGCGCAGGAGTACGTCGAGAATCCGGAGCTGCTGCGCGACATCGTGGCGGAGGGCGCCGAGAAGGCGCGCGAGGCGGCGCGCGCGACCATGGACGAGGTGCGCCGCGCGATGCACCTGCGGGCGGATTGAAGTCCGAAACCATGGCGAAGCCCGAATTGACCATCGTCGTGTCCAATCCAGGTCCGGAAGCGCATCCGGGCGAGCCGCCGCCGCAGCAGGTGGAGATGCCCTTCGCGGTCGTCAATGGCGAGCCGGTGACGCAGCTGCCGCGGGACCTCTACATCCCGCCGCAGGCCCTCGAGGTGTTTCTCGAGGCGTTCGAGGGGCCGCTCGATCTGCTGCTCTATCTCATCCGGCGCCAGAACCTCGACATTCTCGACATCCCGCTCGCCGAGATCACCCGCCAGTACATGCGCTACATCGAGCTGATGCAGGATCTGCAGCTCGAGCTCGCCGGGGAGTACCTCGTGATGGCCGCCACCCTGGCGGAGATCAAATCGCGCATGCTGCTGCCGCGGCCGAAGATCTCCGCGGAGGGCGTCGAGGAAGACCCGCGCGCCGAGCTCGTGCGCCGCCTGCAGGAGTACGAGCGCTTCAAGCGCGCCGCCGAGGACATCGACTCGCTGCCGCGGCTCGAGCGGGATGTCTGGGCGGCCTCGGCGGAGCTCAAGGAAAAGAAGCTCGCGCGCGTGCTGCCGCAGATCTCGCTGCAGGAGATGCTGGTCGCCTTCCAGGAGGTGGTGGCGCGCGCGGAGATGTTTGCGCACCATCACATTCAGCGCGAGCGCCTCTCGGTGCGCGAGCGCATGGGCGATATCCTCTCGAGCCTCGAGAGCACGAGCTTCATGGAGTTCGTGCGCCTCTTCCGGCCGGAAGAAGGGCGCATGGGCGTGACGGTCACCTTCATGGCGATCCTGGAGCTCGTGCGCGAGGGCCTGATCGACATCGTGCAGTCGGAGCCGTACGCGCCGCTGCACGTCAGGGCGTCGACCCCGGCGCGCAGACTGCGCGTGGTCGCGGACAACGACGAGCCACGTGCGGGCGAGGCCGCGGCCGCGGAGGAAGCTTCTCCCGGGACGGACTCCGGCGACGAGGGCGGGAACTGATGAACGAGCACTATCTTCGCAATGTGATCGAGGCGGCGCTGCTCGCCGCGGGCCGGCCGGTGCAGCCGGCGGAGCTGATCCAGCTCTTCGACGAGAATGCGCGGCCGACGGCCGAGCAGATGCGCGCCGCGATCGACACGCTCACCGCCGAGTACGCCGAGCGGGGCATCGAGCTCAAGGAGACCGCGAGCGGCGTGCGCGTCCAGGTGCGCCGCGAGCTCGCGGGCGAAATCTCGCGGCTGTGGCCGGAGCGTCCGGCGCGCTATTCACGCGCGCTCCTCGAGACGCTCGCGCTCATCGCCTACCGCCAGCCGATCACGCGCGGAGAGATCGAGGGGGTGCGCGGCGTCGCGGTCAATCCCAACATCATCAAGACGCTGCTCGAGCGCAACTGGGTGCGGGTCGTCGGCACGCGCGACGTCCCCGGCCGCCCGGAGCTGCTCGGCACGACGCGGGACTTTCTCGACTACTTCGGGCTGAAGAGTCTCGATGAGCTGCCGCCGCTGTCGGAGCTCAAGGCCGTGGGCGACATCAACCTGCAGCTCAACCTGCAGGACGAAGCCGGAGCCAGGGCCGACGGCGGCGCGGCGCAGGGCGCTGCCGCCGGCGAGCCCCCTGCACCGGTGGGGGACGCCGAGCCCGCCGCCGCCGAGCCCGCATCGTCCGCTGACGAGACGCGCGCGGCGACTGCGGAAAGCGACTCACCGGCGGCCGCGGAGCCGAGCGACGAATCTCTGCTCGAGGCGACGGACCAGAGCGCCGCCGATGAGGAGGAGGACGGCGAGGAGGAGGGAGACGAGCTCTCCGCCGAAGGCGGCGACTCCCACGAGCTCGTCGCCGCGCCGCGCGACAACGGCGGCTGATCCGCATGCACAGGCAGCGCGGCGAGCCTGAGCGGCTGCAGAAGGTTCTCGCGCGCGCCGGACTCGCCTCCCGCCGGGAGGCGGAGGACTGGATCAGAGCCGGCCGTCTCACGGTCAACGGGCAGGCGGCCTCGCTCGGCGTGCGTGTCGGGCCCGACGATGAGGTACGGCTCGACGGCCGCGTGATCCGGCAGCGGGCGCCGCAATCGGGCGGCCGCGCCTATCTCTATCACCGCTCGCCGGGCGAGAGTCTGGACACGCCGCCCGCGGATGCGCCCGATGCAGTGCCGCTCCTCGCCCGGCTGCCGAAGCGCGCGGGACGGCGGTTCATCGCCGTCAGCCCGATGCCCCGGATCGACGGCGGACTCGAGCTCGTGTGCGGCGACGGCGAGCTCGCGGCCCGTCTGCAGCGCTCGGTGCGCGGCCTCTCGAGTGAGCTCAGCGTGAGGGTGCGCGGCGAGCTCACGGCGCAACAGATCGAGGGCGTTCTCGGCGGAGTGCTCGACAGCGGCGAGCGCCTGGCGGTGCTCGGCTGCGAGCCCGCGGGCGGGGAAGGCGCCAATCGCTGGTATGCCATCACTGCGCGCGGCGCGAGCGGCAAGGACGTGCGGCAGCTCTTCGAGCGCCAGGGCGCGATCGTCAGCCGGGTGCTGCGCACGCGCCTGGGCCCGCTGGCCCTGGAGCGCTCACTCGGGCGCGGACACTACCGCGAGCTCGCGCGTGAGGAGGTGGAATCGCTCATGGCCGAGGGCCGGGACGCTTCGGCGCCGGCGCAGCCGCAGGATCTACCCCTCCCCGCGCCGGGTCCAGCCGGCGCCCCTGCCGGCCGCGGCCGCTCTCGCGGCTCGCCACGCGCGCCAGTT
>DASZYK010000241.1:0-6322 GCA_035545455.1 Steroidobacteraceae bacterium | reverse complement strand
TCGCTCGATGAGCCGAGCCGCGAGGTCATCGAGGCGGCGCTGCGCGAAACCGGCGGCAACGTCACGCGCGCCGCTGGAGCGCTCGGACTCTCTCGCCAGGCGCTCTACCGGCGGATCGAGCGCTTCGGGATGCGCGCCTCGATCGACGGGTAGCGCAGGGTGAAGGCGCGCCTGCAGGCGAAACTGACCGCCCTGCTGCTGGCGGTGTTCTTCCTCGGGGCGGCCGCGGAGGCGGCGGCGTGGAGGCTGCTCGGCCACCGTCCGCTCATGCTCGCGGCCCTGATCGCGGGCATCGGCGCGGCGGTATCGGTGTGGCTCGCCCGCAGGGCGATCCGGCCGATCCGGCGTCTCCTCAGGTCCCTGACGGCGGCCGTGTCGAGCTACCGCGACGGGGATCTTTCTTTCTCGATGGCCGTCGACCGGCACGATGAGATCGGCGAGCTGCTCGCGGCGCACAACGATCTCGGCGAGGCGCTGCGCGCGCAGCGCTCGGAGCTCGTGCAGCGCGAGCGGCTGCTCGACACGGTGACGGAGAACTCACCCGTCGCGCTGATCCTCGTCGACGGTCACGGCAGGATCGCCTTCGCGAACCTCGCCGCGCGGCATCTTCTGAGCGCCGGCCCGAGCCTCCTCGGACAGGAGTTCGCCGCGCTTCTCGCCCGGTCGCCCGAGCCCCTGCGCCGCGCCGCGGATGTCGGCGGTGACAGTCTGTTTCAGGTGGAGATCGACGGGGCCGAGGAGACCTTCCGTCTCGCGCAGCGATCGTTCCTGCTGCAGGGCCGGGCTCATCGGCTGTATCTGCTGGAGCGGGTCACCCGTGAGCTCTCGCGGCAGGAGGTCGGCATCTGGAAGAAGCTGATCCGCGTCGTGAGCCACGAGCTCAACAACTCGCTGGCGCCGATCGCCTCGCTCGCGCAATCGGGCGCGCAGCTGGTGCGCCGCGGCGATGCGGCACAGCTCAGCGCCGCATTCGCTGCGATCGGTGAGCGCGCCCGGCATCTCTACGAGTTCATATCGGGATACGCCGCGGTCGCGAAGCTGCCGGCGCCGCTGCCGGCGCCCGTGGACTGGCGGATGCTGCTCGATGATCTCGCGCGGCAGGCGCGCTTCCGCATCGTCGAGCCGCTGCCGTCCGAGCCGGGGTGGTTCGACCGCTCGCAGCTGGAGCAGGCGCTCATCAACCTGCTCAAGAACGCGGAAGAGTCCGGAAGCGCCGCGGGCGACATCGAGATCGCGGTGACGCACTCGCGCCTGCGCCAGCACCTCGAGGTGCGGGACAGGGGCAGCGGGATGAGCGACAAGGTCATGGCGCAGGCGCTCCTGCCCTTCTATTCGACCAAGCGCAGCGGAACGGGACTCGGACTCGCGCTGGCCCGTGAGATCGCCGAGGCGCACGGCGGGGGCATCCGTCTCGCCAACCGTGAAGGAGGAGGCCTGGCCGTGACGCTCGAACTTCCCTTTCCCGCCGAGGGGGTGCAAGGCGAATGAAAGGATGCCCGCGTCGCGGCAGCGGGCTTGCGGACGGCTCACTCCCGCCGCGCCCGATCCAGGCCGCGCTCAGCCTCTTTTGCGCTTGCGCGGCTTGCCCGGCTGCTCCTGCTCGTCCTCGCCGCCGACATCGTAATCCTCAAAGTCGCTGGTGAGCTCGGCCGTGCGCTTCTCCTCGAGCAGGCGCTCGAGACGACGCCACGCCGGGTCGCCGGCACGCTGGCCGCGACGCTTGGCGAGGTCCAGATCCTTGATGACCTGATCGAGATCGACGTCGCCTTCCTCGATGACAGGCTCGTCGTCCTCTTCGCTTTCGAATTCGTCCGATTCGGATTTCTCGCTCATGCGGGACACCGAAGTCCAGCAGGGGAACGGGGCGCAGAACTTAAATCAGATTCCGTGACATCCGCAATGGGGTTTGCGCATCGGCGGCCTACGCAGGCCCATGTACTTGCCGTTCACGTGAATTTCAGTGAATCAGATCGTTCATCTGGAAGATCGGCAGCAGCATGGCAAAGACGATGCCCATGACGAAGAGGCCCATGACCACGATGAGGAGCGGCCCCAGCAGGCCTACCATGGCCGCCAGGATGCCATCGAGCTCCCGCTCCTGGCTCACCGCGGCCTGCTCCAGCATCGAGTCGAGCTCGCCGCTCGATTCGCCGCTCGAGATGAGATGCACGGTCATCGGCGGAAAGAGCTTGCTGGCGGCGAGAGAGCGGCCGATCGGCGCACCCTCGCGCACGCGCGCTGCGGCATCGACGATGGCATCCCGCATCGGAAGATTCGTCACGACCTCCCCGGAGATGCGCATGGCCTCGAGGATCGGCACGGAGCTGGCCGAGAGAATGCTGAACGTGCGGGTGAAGCGCGCCGTGTTGAAGCCGCGCGCGAGCTTGCCGATCAACGGCAGGCGAAGCTGCAGGCGATGGTACCGGCGCCGCGCGTCGGGATTGCGCAGCCAGCGCTGGAAGGCCACCACCGCGATGACGGCGAGGACGACCAGCCAGATGCCGTGCGCGCGGAGGAAGCCGCTCGTTCCGATCAGGACGCGCGTGATGAGCGGCAGCTGCGCTTTGCTCGCCTCGAAGACCGAGACGACCTTCGGCACCACGAAGACGAGCAGGGCGGAGACGATGACGAAGCACATCACCGTGAGAACGATGGGGTAGAGCATCGCCGCCAGGATCTTCTGGCGGATCTCCTCGCGGCTCTCCGTGTACGTGGCGAGGCGCTCCAGCACATTGTCGAGATGCCCGGCCTGCTCGCCGGCCGAGACGGTGGCGCGATAGATCTCAGGGAACACCCGCGGGAACTCCGCGAGGCCGTCCGCCAGGGTATGTCCCTCCATGACCTTCGAGCGCACGCCGAGGATGATGCTCTGCACGCGCGGCTTCTCCGTCTGCTGCGAGACCGCGAGCAGCGATTCCTCGAGCGGCAGACCTGCCCGCACCAGGGTGGCGAGCTGGCGGGTGAAGAGCGACAGGTCCGCCGGAGAGACGCGGCGGATGAAGCTGAAGGAGCGCTGCCGGCTCGCCTCCCGCTGCGCCACCTCGCTCACCGTGACCGGCAGGAGCTGGCGCTCGCGCAGCAGCTGGCGGATGTGGCGCGGCGTGTCGCCTTCCAGGACGCCCTTGCGCTCCTTGCCGGCGTTGTCCAGCGCTATGTATTCGAATGCCCCCATGGCGCGAAGCTGCTCAATCCTCCCGGGTCACCCGCAATACTTCCTCGATCGTGGTCTCGCCGCGCAGGATTCTGGCGCGGCCGTCGTCGCGGATGGAAGGCGTCGTGAGGCGGGCGTGGCGCTCGAGCTCCTGCTCGCTGGCGCCGTCATGGATCATGGTGCGCATGGCGTCGTCCACCACGATCAGCTCGTAGACGCCCGAGCGGCCGCGGTAGCCGCCCATGGCGTCGCGGCCCGGCCGGTAGAGCACCGGCGAGGGATCGTCCGGACCGAGATTGAGGAGCCGCCGCTCGTACTCGCCGGCCTGGAAGGGCTGCTTGGTCTCCGGGTTGAGGACCCGGACCAGGCGCTGCGCCAGCACGCCGATGAGGCTAGATGAGAGCAGGAACGGCTCGATGCCCATGTCCCGCAGGCGCGTGACCGCGCCCGCGGCCGTGTTGGTGTGCAGCGTCGAGAGGACGAGATGCCCGGTGAGGCTCGCCTGCACGGCGATCTGCGCCGTCTCGAGGTCGCGGATCTCACCGATCATGACGACGTCGGGGTCCTGGCGCAGGATGGCTCTGAGGCCCCGCGCGAAGGTCATCTCCACCTTGGTGTTGACCTGGGTCTGGCCGATGCCGTCGATGTAGTACTCGATCGGGTCCTCGACCGTCATGATGTTCTGGGTGTTGTCGTTCAGCCGCTCGAGGGCGGCGTAGAGCGTCGTCGTCTTGCCGGAGCCGGTCGGGCCGGTGACCAGAATGATGCCGTGGGGCTTGTGGATCAGCTCATCGATTAGCGACTCGGTCTTCGGGTCCATGCCGAGCGCGCTCAAGTCCAGCCGGCCCGCCTGCTTGTCGAGGATACGCAGCACCACGCGCTCGCCGTGACCCGAGGGGATGGTCGAGACGCGCACGTCCACCGCCCGGCCGGCGATCTTCAGGCTGATGCGGCCGTCCTGCGGCAGACGCTTCTCGGCGATATCGAGCTTCGACATGACCTTGATGCGCGAGACCACGAGCGGCGCCACGGCACGCTTCGACTGCAGCACCTCGCGGAGCACTCCGTCCACCCGGAAGCGCACCACCAGGCGGTTCTCGAACGGCTCCACGTGAATGTCGGAGGCGTTCTCCTTCACCGCCTGAGTGAGCACCGCATTGATCAGCCGGATGATGGGCGCGTCGTCGTCGCTGTCGAGAAGGTCCGCCTGCTCCGGCAACTCCTGCGCGAGGTGGGCGAGGTCCGTCGTGTCGTCGAGCCCCTCGACAGCCTGCATGGCATCGGACCCGGCCTCGTAGATCTCGCGCAGCAGCAGATCGAACTGCGTCTCCGCAACGCGCTCGAGCTTCAGCGGCCGGCCGACGAACCGGCGGACCTCCGCCAGGGCCAGGGGCGAGACGTGCTCGCGGCAGACGCAGTCGGCCTGGCCATCCACGACCTGCCTGATGAGCACGCCGTGACGGTTCGCGAAGGCGAAGGACAGCCGCCGCTGGGGCGCGGCGGCGGCCGGGATCTGCTGCGGCTCGTCCATGACTTCGGCGGCGCTCAAGGCTTGTCTCCGGCAGGTGAGGCGGCGCCGCTGTCGGGCTTCGCGGCCGCATCGGGCTGCGCCGGCTTCGCAGCCGGGCCCGTCTGTCCGCTCTTGGGCGGCGCCCCGGGGGGCGCCTGCCCGCCCTGGGGCGGTGTCTTCGATTCGGGCTTCTGCTCGGGGGCAGTGGGCGCGAGCGGGCTCGGCGCCGAGAGCGTGCCCGGCGGCGGCGGCGGCGGCAGCGGCGGCAGCCGCGGCGTCGGCTCACCGCGCAGCAGGCGCGGGAACTGCTCCGGTGGGATCGATCTCTCCTGGCTCATCATGTAGTCGTAGGTCCGGCTGGTCTCCAGCGCGGCCTGCGACTGATCGCGCAGGATCGTCGGCTTGATGAAGATCATCAGGTTGTCGCGCTTGCCGCTGTCGTTGCGCGACTTGAAGAGGAGCCCCACGATCGGGATGCTGCCGAGGAACGGCACGCTGCTATGGCTCCGGTCCTGCTCGTTCTGGATCAGTCCGCCGAGCACCACGACCCCTCCGTTCTCGATCAGGACGTTGGTGCTGATGCTGCGCTTGGCCGTGGTGATGTCAACGCTCGACACCGACGTCGGAAGCACGCTCGAGCTCTCCACTGAGAGCTTGAGCATCACGGCATTGCCTTCGGCGGAGATCGTCGGCGTCACCTTGAGAATGGTGCCGACCTCCTGCTGCTGGACGGTCTGGAACGGGGTGACCTGTCCGGCGCTCACCGTCGAGGCGCTGGTGTACTGGCCGGTGACGAACGGCACCTCCTGCACGACCTTGAGGGTCGCCTCCTGGTTGTCCATCGTCACCGCCGAGGGAGTGGACACGATGTTGGTGTCGGCGTTGCTTCTCAACGCCCGGATCATCGCCGCGAAAGACTCGCCGCTGGAGGCGATCGTGCCGACGCCGATGGTCGTACCGGTGAGCAGCGAGCTCGAGAGGCTGCTCGGATTCTGGGCCGCGCCGATCAGATCGACGATGCTCGTGCCGCCGACCGGCGAGACGAAGCCGCCGAGCGGCACCTTGTCGGTCTGCGAATACGCCGCCCAGTTGATGCCGAGGTCGTCGGTCTTGTCGACGTTGACCTCCGCGATGATCGCCTGCACCAGCACTTCCGGCCGGCGCCGGTCCAGCGAGTTGACGATGTCGAGAACGGTGCGCATCACCTTCGCCGGCGCGGTGATGACGAGCGCGTTGTTCTGCTTGTCGGCCCAGACGAGCGCATTCTTCTCCGCCTGGGCGGCCGGGTTCTTGGCCGTTCCCGCGCCGCCGGCCATCTGCGCGATCTGCGCCATCTGCTCCTTGAGCTTCGGGGCGAGCTTCGAGGCGTCGGCGTAATGGAGGAAGACCACGCGGGTGTTGCCCCCGGACTCCAGGGGCGTGTCGAGCTCCGCCACCAGCGCGCGGATGCGCAGCCGCTGCGCCGGATCGCCGCTGATCAGGACGCTGTTCGAGCGCTCATCCGCCACCACGCGCAGGGCGCGGCCCGCCTGCACGTTCCCCTGGCCCTGGTAGAGCGAGTCGATCGTGCGCACGACATCCGACGCCGAAGCGTTCTGCAGTGCCATGACATCGACATCCTGGTTTCCGATCTGATCGATGCGCTGGATGATCTGCATCAT
>DASZYK010000240.1:0-13808 GCA_035545455.1 Steroidobacteraceae bacterium | reverse complement strand
GAGCGCCTGACGCTCCTCGCGTTCCCCGACTGGGAAGTGCTGCCGTATGATCTCTTCTCTCCGCATCCGGACATCACCTCCGAGCGTCTGCGAACGCTCTACGAGCTGCCTCAGACCCGGCACGGGTGCCTCATCGTCGCGGCGGACACGCTCATGCAGCGGCTGCCGCCGAAGCAATACGTCCAAAGCCGCGCCTTCGAGCTCACGCGCGGCCAGGCGCTGGCGCTCGAGCCTTTCCGTCAGAGGCTGACGGACGCCGGCTATGCGAGTGTCAGTCAGGTCACGAGCCCCGGCGAGTTCGCGGTGCGCGGCTCGCTCTTCGATGTATTCCCGATGGGCGCCGCGGCGCCGCTGCGCATCGACCTTTTCGATGAGGAGATCGATGCGATCCGCCGCTTCGATCCGGATTCGCAGCGCTCGCTCGACACGCTCGAGAGCGTGCGGCTTCTGCCCGCCCGCGAGATGCCGCTGGACGCGGAGGCTGTAAGGGAGTTCAGACGGCGGTTCCGTACGCGATTCGAGGGGGAGCCGAGCCGCGCCACGATCTATCGCAGCGTCAGCGAAGGGCTCGCGCCCGCCGGCATCGAATTCTATCTGCCGCTCTTCTTCGAGGAGACCGCGACGCTCCTCGATTATCTTCCCGCCAACGCGGTCATCGTGCGCGACGCCGCCCTGCCTTCCGCGCTCGAGAAGGCCTGGAGCGGCATCTCGACGCGCTACGAGGATCGCCGCCACGATATCGAGCGGCCCGTGCTCGCCCCCGCGGAGCTCTTCGTCGAGCCGCGGGAGCTCGAGGCGAAGCTCGAGGGCTTCTCGTCCATCACGCTGGAGGCATTCAAGGCGGACACGACGCTCGGCGCGGCGGCGGACAACGTGCGCAACTTCCCGACCGTTGCGCCGCGGGAGCTGCGGATCGATGCGCGGGCGGAGCGGCCCCTCGCCGCGCTGGATGACTTCCTCGTGGAATTCGAAGGCCGCGTGCTGATCGCCGCCGACTCGCCCGGCCGCCGCGAGGTGCTCACCGAGCTGCTGCGCGGACATGGCCACAAGGTCGAGACGGTACAGGGCTGGGAGGCCTTCTCGAGCGGCACCGCGGAGCTCGCACTGACGGTCGCGGCCGACCTCGGCGGCCTGACTTTGACGGAGCCGCGGATCGCGATCATCTCGGAGCCGCAGCTATTCGGCGCCCGCGCGCGGCAGGAGCGCCGGCGAAAGCGCGCGGCAGTCGACCCCGAGGCCATTCTCCGCGACCTGCAGGACCTCAATCCCGGAGCGCCGGTGGTGCACGAGGAATACGGCGTCGGGCGCTACGTCGGCCTGCAGTCGATGGAGGTCGCGGGACAGCCCGGGGAGTTTCTGGTCCTCGAGTACCTGGACGGGGATCGAGTGTACGTCCCGGTGCAGGCGCTGCACCTCGTCAGCCGCTATACCGGAGCGGCACCCGAGAGCGCGCCGCTGCACAAGCTGGGCACGGACCAGTGGGCAAAGGCGCGCAAGCGCGCCGCCGACCAGATACGTGACGTCGCGGCGGAGCTCCTCGACCTCTATGCCCGCCGCAAGGCGCAGAAGGGCCTGAAGCTCGCCCTGAATGAAAGCGAGTACCAGACGTTCGCCGACGCCTTCCCGTTCGAGGAGACGGAGGATCAGGCCGAGGCCATCCGCAAGGTGCTCGCCGATCTGCAGAGCGACCGCCCGATGGACCGGATCGTCTGCGGCGATGTCGGCTTCGGCAAGACTGAAGTGGCCATGCGCGCGGCTTTCGTCGCCAGCCAGGCCGGCAGGCAGGTGGCGGTGCTCGCGCCGACGACTCTGTTGGTTCAGCAGCACCTCGCCAACTTCCGCGACCGCTTCGCCGACTGGCCGGTGCGCATCGAGGGGCTGTCGCGCTTCGGCAATGCCAAGGAGACTCAGGCCACCATCGATGGCATCGAGCACGGCTCGGTGGACATCGTGGTCGCGACGCACCGCCTGCTGCACGCGCATGCGCGGTTCAAGGATCTGGGCCTCCTGATCGTCGATGAGGAGCATCGCTTCGGCGTACGCGACAAGGAGCGGTTGCAGGCGCTGCGGGCGAACGTGCACGTCCTGACGCTCACCGCCACTCCGATCCCGCGTACGCTCAACATGGCGCTCGGCGGGCTGCGCGACCTGTCGCTCATCACCACGCCGCCCGCGGAGCGGCTCGCGATCAAGACCTTCGTCATCGAATGGCACGGTCCCACGCTGCGCGAGGCGGTGCTGCGCGAATTGCGCCGCGGCGGCCAGATCTACTTCGTGCACAACGAGATCCGCACCATCGAGAAGATCGCCGCCGAGGTGCAGGGACTGGTGCCGGAAGCGAGCGTCAGGATCGGACACGGCCAGATGCGCGAGCGCGATCTCGAGCAGCTCATGGTCGACTTCTACCATCGGCGCTTCGATCTGCTCCTCTGCACCACCATCATCGAGAGCGGCATCGACGTCCCGACGGCCAACACGATCATCATCAACCGCGCCGACCACATGGGCCTCGCCCAGCTGCACCAGCTCAGGGGACGAGTCGGCCGCTCGCATCACCGCGCCTACGCCTATCTCATCGCGCCGCCGCGCAAGGCGCTGGCGGGCGATGCGGCCAAGCGTCTCGAGGCGATCGAGTCGATGGAGGAGCTGGGCGCCGGCTTCGTGCTCGCGACCCACGACCTCGAGATCCGCGGCGCCGGCGAGCTCCTGGGCGAGCAGCAGAGCGGCCAGATGACCGAGATCGGACTTGCGATGTACCTCGATCTGCTGGAGCAGGCGGTCACGTCGCTGAAGGAGGGCCGCGAGCCCGCCCTCGACAAGCCGCTCGCCGCGGCGACGGAAGTCGAGCTGCGCCTGCCGGCATTCCTGCCGGAGGCGTACATCGCCGACGTCCATGTTCGCCTCGGCCTCTACAAGCGTATCGCGGCAGCGGAGAGCGCCGAGGCGCTGGACGATCTCACCGCTGAAGTCCACGACCGTTTCGGTGCCCTGCCTGCTCCCGCGCAGAGCCTCATCCGGATCGCGAAATTGAAGGTCACCGCGCGTGGGCTCGGCATCCGGCGTCTCGACCTCGGGCCACAGGGCGGCTCGGTGACTTTCGAGGAGCGCAATGCCATCGAGCCGGCGACCGTCGTGCGCCTGATGCAGCAGGCGCCGCGCGAGTACCGGCTGGAAGGGCCTCTGCGCCTGCGCATCTCGCGGGCGATGCCGACGGAGGAAGCGCGGTTCGACTTCGGCGCGAGCCTGATGAAGCGGCTGGCCGGGCGCGCGCGTTAGGTCGCAACCTGCCGCCTCGAGAGGCCATCGGGTAGACTTGTCCGTATGAGAACCCGAAGCGCCACGCTCCGCCGGCTCGCCAGCCTGCTCATCGTCTCAGGGCTCGCGCCGCTGGCATCGCTCGCACAGGGGACGCAAGCCGCCCAGGGCCAGCCCGATCCCGCCCAGGCAGTCTCTACGCAGGCAGTCTCTGCGCAGGCAGACGCCTCGCAGGCCGCGCCGTCCCAGGGCGCTGCCTCTCAGGCGGCAGGCGCACCGGCGCCCTCGACGACTGCAAAGCCGGCGTCCACCGTCGCGCCGAATGCCCCGGCCGCCACGGCCACAACTCAGTCGCCGCCTGCCACCACAGGCCGGGCATACGACGTCGAGGTGGTCATCTTTCGGGCCAAGGTGGCACTCGGCCAGCCCGAGAACTGGGCGGCGGAGACGACCGCCGCCGCCACGGTGGCGGGCGGCGAGGCCTCGAGCGGCTCCGGCCCGGTCGGCAAGCTGCTGACCGTTCTGCCGTCTTCCGACTATCGCCTGACACCCATCGTCACGCGGCTGCGCTCGAGCGGCACGTATACCCCCGTGGCACATGTCGCCTGGGTACAGACGGCGAGCGCCTGGGGTACCCGCGCCGGCTTCCCTCTCGAGTCGCTGGGGATCAAAGTCCCCGGGCTCACCGGTGTCATATTCCTGGAGCGCGGCCAGTACCTGCATCTCGGGATGACTCTCGACTACACCATGCAGAACCCGCCTCCCGGCCTCGATGCACCCGCCGGCACCACCTTCGTGATGAACGAGACCCGGCGCGTGCGCTTCTACCAGCGCAACTACTACGACCACCCGGCATTCGGGGTGATCGCCCTCATCACCCCGGCGCGAGGGCCCCGGCCGCCGGGCAGGTGAGCCTACGGGTGCCGTGAGACCGCCCTCCTTCGGCGCCCTCGCACTGGGACTCATCCCTTTCGTCGCCATGTGCTTCACGGTCCCGCTGTGGGACCGCGTGCAGCCGTTGGTGCTCGGCCTTCCCTTCAATCTCTTCTGGCTCATCCTGTGGATCATCCTGACGCCCTGTTGCATGTGGGGCGCGTACCGTATCGAGAGCGCGGCTGAGCGGCGCTCGACTCACGGCTCGTGACCCCCGCCGCGACCGCCCTCACCGTGATGACCGCCATCGTGGCGATCGGCACCGCGGTGGGGTTCCTCGCGGGATCGAGCCGGCGGATGGATCTCGAGCAATGGACTGTCGGCGGGCGCGGCTTCGGGGCCCCGCTCGTCTTTCTGCTGATGGCCGGCGAGATCTACACCACCTTCGCATTCCTCGGCGTGAGCGGCTGGGCGTACAGCCGCGGCGGCCCGATCCTCTACGTGCTGGCATATCTCTCACTCGCCTATGTCGCCTCATTCTTCATCCTGCCGCAGCTCTGGGAGCTCGGCCGCGAGCACCGCCTGCAGACGCAGCCGGATTTCTTCGGTGCCCGTTACCGCAACAGGTATCTGGCCGGCCTGGTCTGCATCGTGGGCA
Source organism: Steroidobacteraceae bacterium (assembly GCA_035545455.1). Taxonomy (GTDB): domain Bacteria; phylum Pseudomonadota; class Gammaproteobacteria; order Steroidobacterales; family Steroidobacteraceae; genus 13-2-20CM-66-19. Next base: position 9,022 of record DASZYK010000240.1, on the reverse strand, counting down.
TCCTGGCGTTCATCCCGTATCTGCAATTGCAGCTGGACGGCGTCGGCATCATCGTTTCGCTGACGAGCTTCGGCCACATCGGGCGCATACCGGCGATGATCGTTGCCACCATGCTCGTCATCGCCTTCGTGTTCGCGAACGGCGTGCGCGCGGTTGCATGGGTGAGCGTCGTAAAGGACCTCCTGATGGTCATCGCGGCCGTTGCGATCGGCGTCGGCATACCGCTCGCGTATTTCGGTGGCATTGGAGCGATGTTCGGCGCGCTGGCTCATTCACAGCCCGCCCATCTGGTGATGCCGGGCGCCACTGCGGATCTGGGTCACTCCTGGTACATCTCTACGGTGTTGCTGACCGCTCTCGGCTTTTACATGTGGCCACACACGTTCGGCGCGACGTTCACGGCAAAGAGCGCCGACACACTGCGGCGCAACGCGGTCGTGATGCCGCTCTACTCTCTGACGCAGGCGTTGATATTCTTCGCCGGCTTCGCGACGGTCCTCATCCTGCCGCACCTTCGAAATGGCGATCTCGCGCTCCTGACGGTCGTGCGCCGGACATTTCCGCCGTGGTTCCTCGGCCTGATCGGCGGAGCGGGCGCTCTGACGGCGATGGTGCCGGCGGCGATTCTCATCCTCACGGCCGCGACGCTCTTCGCCAAGAACCTGTACAGGCCGTTGTTCGCCCCCAGCCTGTCCGAAAACGGAGTTGCCCGGCTTGCGCGCGCGATGGTCATTGTTCTCGGCGTGACCAGCCTCGGGCTGGCGATTCACGGGTCGAGCACTCTCGTCTCCCTGCTCCTCACCGGCTATGCGATGGTCACTCAGTGTTTCCCGGGCGTCGTGCTCGGACTTTATTGGAGGCGAGTCACGGGCCAGGGAGTGTTCATCGGCCTCGTCGTCGGCGTGCTCGCGGCGGTATTGCTGATGTCCACCCATCATGACCCCGTCCTGGGAGTCAACGCCGGATTCGTGGCGCTCTGCATCAACTTCCTCGTCACGGTCGCAGCAAGTCTCGCCACGCCGGCGAAGGCCCGCTGAGCGCCAACCGCACATCCGGCGCGTGCTTCGCCGCACGGCGGACGAGCGCCGGACGCGGACACGTCCGCGGACACTTCGGGGCCGGTACGCAGGCAAAAACTTTTGCTTGTAAAACAGCCTGTTACGCCCGCCTGACAATTGGCATGCAATTTGCCTTTCCCTTGGCAGAGGAGCCCGTCGGGCTCACACCATCGGAGAAGTCGTCATGAATTCCATCCAGAAAGCCGCCACCATCCTCGTCGCTCTCACCATCACCCTCGTCGGCGCGACTCTCGTCACCGCACCGCTCGCGATGGCCGATTCGCAGCCGGCCGCGACGCTGCACGTCACCTGGCAGTAACGTGCGTCATCGCGTGCAGGCCTGGCACGTAAGCTCGCCGGACTCGAAGAAGCTCACCCAGGGCTCTCCGAGCTCGGCGACGCGCCCCTCTCCCACTGGTGCCACTTCGCCGCGTCGACGCCCATCACGAGCAGCCACAGGCACAGGATCAGCTCCGACAGGCCTGCCGGGAGCAGCAGCACGGGAATTCCCGAGGCGGCCAGGACATGCGGGTCCAGGACCACCAGAATGCTGTTGGCGGAGTAGCAGAGACCCGCCAGCGCCATCAGAAGACCGAGGAACCGCGGCAGGAATCTCGAGCGGAATATGAGATAGCCGTACAACAGGCAGACGCAGCCGAAGAAGAGAAAACTGATATCGAGATCCGCGTCGTGAACATGGATGGCCAGCGAGGCCCACGCCTGCAGCTGGTGAGGCGCCACCCCGCTCAGGGAGCCTCTCCCGGTCACCATGGCAAGCGCCGCGATGTGTCCGAGGCTCGACAGGCTCTCTATGGCCAGGGAGAGCATATTGAACAGCACTGCAAGGAGAGCGACGTTGCGCTGCACGGGACGCATCAGCAGATACTCGAGCAGCAGCTGCGGCACCGCGCAGGCCACCATCATCAGGCTGGCGACGATGCCGGCCCGCCACAGGAGCGGATGAGCGAGTATATTGCTCGCGGTGACCGCTGCATCAGCCGACACCAGCTTTCCGGGCACGTAGCCGTAGGCAAAGAAGCCTACGATGATCACGATCAGGTAAAGTGCGCCGATCGTGCGGGCGTAGAGTTGCGGCGAAGCTCGTTGGTTTTCTCTGTTCATTCGCTTGACCCGTAACCGGGCGGATCGGCGCCCGCATTTCTCCACATAGCACGTCTCCAGAGGGATGCCATCTGATGGCGCGCTCTTCCTACGCGCGCGCTCGAGGAGGCAAAGCCCTGCATGCACTGCTTCCCAAGTGATCGGACCGGCAACTGGATTTCAATAGGCTGTCTTCGATTTGACGTTTCAGCCCTGGGAGCTGATTATATATACAGTATTCTATCCGTTGCTGCCTCTAAAGCAAGATTCCGTGGCGCCCGAGGGCCGGTACGCTCGCTCCTGGCTTTCAAGAATCCGGACGGCATCGAATCATGAAAACCATCGGAATGATCGGCGGCATGAGCTGGGAGTCGTCGGCGATCTACTACCGCGCCGTCAATGAGGAGACCCACAGGCTCCTCGGTGGCCAGCACAATGCCCGGTCGATTCTTTTCACGGTCGACTTCGCCGACATCGAGGCACACCAGGTCGCAGGCAGATGGGACGAGGCCGCCGCCATGTTGTGCGATGCGGCAAGATCGCTGGCCGGAGCCGGCGCCGAGATCCTGATTCTGTGCACCAACACGATGCACAAGGTCGCATCCGAGATTGCCGACGCAACCGGCGCGACGTTCATTCACATTGCGGATCCGACTGCCGACGCCGTCCGCACGTGCGGTATTCAAACGGTGGGGCTGCTGGGGACCCGCTATACCATGGAGGAGGATTTCTACCGGCGGCGGCTCGAGAGCAAGGGTCTGAAGGTGCTGATTCCCCAGCGCGCAGAGCGGGACGAAGTGCACGGAATCATTTTCGACGAGCTGTGCCATGGCCTGATCACGGACAGCTCGCGGGCGAGGTATCGGGAAATAGTTCGCTCGCTGCAGGCGCGGGGCGCCGAAGGAGTGATCCTGGGATGCACGGAAATCGGCATGCTCCTCAAGAGCGATGATGTGAGCATCCCGCTGTTCGATACGGCACGCCTGCACGCGGCGGCGGCCGTGGCTGAAGCAATTCGTGGGTAGCGAGGCTCAGAGCTCGGGTCGGCGGGTGAGATTGCCGGGCTCAGGAGAAGTCCGCCGCCTCCGCGGTCACGATGCTGTTCTTGCCGGTTGCCTTGGCGCGTTTCAGCGCGGTCCGGCAGCCCTTGAGCAGAGCCTCGAGCGGCATGCCGCGATGAGGAACGAGGCTCGCGACTCCCGCGCTGATCGTCAGATAGCGGCCCGCGCCCGCCCGCGGATGATGGATCAACAGGTCGCGAACGCGCTGCGAGACGACCTGCGCGTATTGCGGAGCCTTTTGCGCGGCGTCGCCCTGGGTGAGAGCGGCCAGCGTCCCTCCCTCCCAACGGCCGACCAGGTCGCCCCCGCGGCGATAGGACGCGCCGATGACACGGGCAACGCGGCGGATGCAGGCATCCCCCGCGCTCTTGTCGAACGTGTCGTTGTAGGTGGCGAGATCGTCGATGTCGAAGAGCGTCAGGCCGATCTCGTGCGAATCGCGCTGTGCGAGCAGCCAGTCGCGCTGCAGCAGCTCCTCGAAGTAAGCCCGCGAGTGCAGTCCGGTCAGCCGGTCTTCCCGCAGCCATGAGGGCAGGCCCGGAGAGGTCTTCTCGCCCTCCTTCAGCCTCTCGCTCACGTCGCGGTAGTAGCCGACGAAGTGAGTCAGCTGGCCGGCGGGGTCGCGCACCGGCTGAACCACCATCTCGTTCCAGAATAGCGACCCGTCCGGACGGTAGTTGCGCATCAGCACCTGCGCCGTCTCGCCGCGCGCCAACGCCTCGCGCATCCGCTGCCGCCCGTCCTGCTCCCTGTCAGCGGCCTGGAGGATGCGCAGGTTCTTGCCCATGAGCTGGTCGACCGCGTAGCCGCTCATGGTGATGAATGCCGCGTTGGCGTAGATGACCGGATGGTCGGCGGCCGTGGCGTCGCAGACGACGACGCCTTCCGGCGCGCTGTCAACGACCATGCGCCAGGCTTCGGCCGACCAGTTTTTCATCGTTTCCCGCCCATCATCGTCCGGAATCCAATTTCAGCGCCGGAGCCGCCGCGCATCGCTCGAGCCACTCCTGTGCGCGCCGCCACTCCGGCCGATTCTGCAGGTCCTCCCGGCTCCAGCCGCCGCGCCCATGCAATCTCACCAGGCGCAGTCCCGAGGCCGGCTGAGGCTGCACGCGCAGGCGATCCAGCAACTCCAGCACCGATGCGCGCTGATTGCAGACCGGGAGCATGTCGCAGCCCGCCGACAGCGCCCGCGTCGCCCGGGTCACGACATCGCCGAACGCCGCAGCGGCCCCTCCCATCGAGAGATCGTCGGCGAACACTACCCCCTGGAAACGCATCTCTCCGCGTAATACGTCGCGAATCCAGCGTGCCGACAGGCTGGAGGGGGCGTCATCCACCGCCGGAAAGAGGATGTGGGCCACCATGACGGCCGGAAGTCCGTTGGCAATCAGCAGGCGGTAGGGCGCCAGGTCACCCGTCAGGTCCGCGAGCTCCCGCCGGTCGACCGGCAGCGTCAGGTGGGAGTCGGCCACGACCGCCCCGTGACCGGGAAAGTGCTTCGCCGTGGCGGCCATGCCGGCATCCCGCATGCCGTGCGCATAGGCGGTTGCGAGCGCCCCCACCGCATCCGGATCGCTGTGGAAGGCGCGGTCCGTGATGAAACTCACCCCGTAGTCGACGTCGACACAGGGCGCGAACGACAGATCGACCCCGCTCGAGCGCAGCTCCGCGGCCATGAGCCAACCCATGCTGCGGGCCAACTCGAGGCCGGCGCGCGTACTGGCGTCGTATTCATGGCCGATGCGGCGCGGCGCCGGCAGAATGGAAAAGCCCGTGCGGAAGCGCTGGACGCGCCCTCCCTCGTGATCGACCGCCACGATGAGCGACGGAGTTCGAACGGCATGGATGTCCGCCACCAACGCCGAGAGTTGCTCCGGCTCGGCGTAGTTGCGTGTGAAGAGGATCACACCGCCGACGAGCGGATGGCGCAGCATCTCCCGCTCCTCGGCCGTCATGGCCGTCCCTTCCACATCGATCATGAGGGGCCCCAGGGTCATGACCGCCTCAGGAGCGCCATCGACTCGACGTGCGCCGTATGGGGAAACATGTCGACCACCCCGGCGGCATCGAGCGTGAAGCCGTGCTCGTGCGCCAGTATTCCCAGATCTCTTGCCAGACTGCCCGGATGGCAGGACACATAGAGCAAGCTATCGGGGGCGAGCCGGGCGATGACGGCGAGCATCTCGGGGGCGGCACCCGCCCGGGGCGGGTCAAGGAGGACATGGCTGTAGGGTCCACGGAGCCACGCCGCCGGAAGCTCCGCGGGCCTGGTGAGGTCGCCCACGTGAAATTCCACGTTGTGCAACCCGTTTCGGCGCGCGTTGTGTCGCGCGCGCTCCACCAGGGTCGCTTCCCCTTCCACTCCCACGACTTCGCCCGCGGACCGGGCGATGGCGAGCGTGAAGTTGCCGAGCCCGCAGTAGAGGTCGAGCACCCTGGATCCGGTGGTTGGAGCCAGAAGCTCCAGGGCGCGCGCCACCAGCTTCTGATTCACGGCGCCGTTCACCTGAACGAAATCCGTCGGCGCGAACTCGAGCGAGAGACCGAATTCAGGCAGCGCATACGCGAGCGGCGGAGCGCCGGCTGCCGCGGGGATCAGCGGCTCGACGGAATCTAGCCCCCCGGGCTGCAGATAAAGCCGAACCGCGTGACGCACGGCGAAATCGGACAACTTCCCGCGATCCTCCTCGGACGGCGCTCTCAGCACCCGTAGGACCAACGCGGTGACATCGTCGGCCACCGCCACCTCGATCTGAGGCACCTGTTGACGGATGTCGAGCGAGCCGAGCAATTCCGCGAGCGGCCGAATCAGCTCTCCCACCGCGGGCGCGAGCACGTCACAGTGCGCGACATCGGCGACATAGGGCGCCAGACGCTCGCGAAACCCAACGACGACCCGGCCCTTCTTCGGCACGAACTTCGCGCCGAGCCGTGCGCGCCTGCGATAGCCCCAGTCCGGCCCGCGCAAGGGCGGCAGCCAAACGCGGGACTGCACGCGCGCCACGCGCTCGAGGTTGTCGCGCAGCTCCTTCTCCTTCAGAGCGAGCTGCGCCTCCGGCGCAAGATGCTGCAGAGCACATCCGCCGCAGACACCGAAGTGCTCACAGCGCGGAATCACCCGCTCCGGTGCGGGCCGCAGCACCTCCAGCAGCCTTCCTTCGTCGTGCTGCCGGTGCTTGCGGGTGCGCTCGAAGCACACCATCTCCCCGGGAAGCGCGCCGGCAACGAAGGCCGTCTTACCGCTCTTGACGATTCCCTCCCCCTCGTGGGTGAGGCCGACGACCTCCGCGGTTTCGCGCTCGCGCTCGCCGCGGCCGGCGCCCCGCCTTCGCGCAGGTCCAGCGTCCGCCGATGTCCCCGGCAGGTCCCCGGACTGCGCCGAGGCGACCCGCGAGACCGCCGGGCGCCGCTGACCCGCGGCGTCGCCGCTCACGCGGCGCCTTCCCACACTCGCAGGAACTCCGCGAAGTGCGGCTCCTTTCCCGCGCGCAGCAGCGTCTTCACCCTTTCCACCTCTTCCGCGTACCGCTCCCGCGTCAGCCGCCCGCGCAGCAGCTCGAAGCGCAGGTACACGAGATACGTGTTGAGCACGTCGGTCTCGCAATACCGCCGGATCCCCAGCAGATTGCCTTCGAGATACGCATCCCAGACCTGCGCACCCGAGAACCCGAGCTTGCCCGGCAGCCCCAGGAGACAGGCCACGTTGGCCAGCGACACCCGCCCGCGCGCCTGAAAACCCGACAAAACATCCATCAGGTCGATGTGCCTCCAGTGATAACGGCTGAGATAGTTGTTGTAGCGGAACGCCTGATCCTCCTCGCCCGTCTCCCAGTACCGGGGCGCCTGCACCCCCGCCAGCAGCGCCCGATAGTTGAGCACCGGCAGATCGAACCCGCACCCGTTCCACGACACGAGCACCGGCGAGAACCGGTCGATCCCGTCGAAGAAACGCTCGATGAGCTCGCCCTCCGGTGACGCCGCGTCCCCCAGGCTCCACACCTTCAGCCCCTCCCTGCTGCGCAGCACGCACGAGATGGCGACCACCCGGTGCTGCTCGAGCGGCAGGAACTCCCCGCCCGAGTCCTGCCGCCGCAGCGCGAACATCGCCTTCGCGACCTCCGCATCCGGCAACCCCTCGAGCCCGTACAGCCGCCGCCCCAGCGCCACGTCCGGGACGGTCTCAATATCAAACACGAGACAGTTCATGAGCGCCTGACGATGCCTTTCACGATGCCTTCTCCGCCCTCATGAGCACGGCAACCGCGACAACCAACCCCGCCTCATCCGTGAGCGTCACGTGCCCGTCACCCACGCCCAACCCTCTGCGCACCCGGTTCCCCCGCTCCGAGAACACCACCTCCGGCTTGCCCCAGGCGTTCTGCACCACCCCCACGTCCCTGATCCACACCCCGTGGGAGAACCCCGTCCCCATCGCCTTGACGATCGCCTCCTTCGCCGCGAACCGCATGGCGATGAACCGCTCCCGCCGCTGCGTGTTCGCGAGCTGCGCCTGCTCCTCCGGCATCAGGAGCCGCTCGATGAAATGCGTCCCAAAGCGCTCCAGCGTCTCCGCGATCCGCCTGACCTCGAGGACATCCACCCCGATCCCGAAGATCATGCCCGCGCCGCCGTCATCAGCGCCTTCATGTCCCGCACCGCCGCCGCGAGCCCATCGAACACCGCCCGCGACACGATCGCATGCCCGATGTTGAGCTCCACGATCTCCGGGATTGCCGCCACGGGCTGCACGTTGTGGTAATTCAGCCCGTGGCCCGCGTGCACCTCGAGCCCGAGCCCCGCCCCAAGCCGCGCACACTTGACCAGCCGCTCGAACTCCGTCGCCTGCGCCGCCCCGACCGCCTCCGCATACGTCCCCGTATGCAGCTCGATCGCCGGCGCGCCCGCCCGCGCGGCAGCCTCCACCTGGTCCGGATCCGGATCGATGAAGAGTGACACCTTCACGCCCTGCCCCACGAGCAGCCCCGTGGCCTCCTTCATGCGCGCCTCCTGACCCGCCACGTCCAGCCCCCCCTCGGTCGTCACCTCCTGCCGCCGCTCCGGCACGAAGCAACAGTCCTGCGGCCGCACCTCCCCCGCGATGCGCAGCATCTCGTCCGTAACCGCCATCTCCAGGTTCATGCGCGTCTTGAGCAGCCCGCGGAGCGTCCTGACATCGAAGTCCTGGATGTGCCGCCGGTCCTCCCGCAGGTGCAGCGTGATGCTGTCCGCCCCCGCCATCTCCGCCACCAGAGCCGCCTGCACCGGCTCCGGATCCCGCCCTCTACGCGCCTGGCGCAGGGTTGCCACGTGATCAATATTGACGCCCAGTGCAATGTACGAATGTGTCACGACCGCTCCGAGTGAGACCGGCGGCTCGCATGCAAATGGCGCTTTGCGGGGGCTTGTGAAGCCATGGATGGCGGAACTGAGCCTCCATGGAGCAGGTGAGCCGGCGCGAGCCGGCGCAACCCGGATCCACGGCGTCCCCCGCAAAGCGCCATTTGCAGGCGGGCCGCCGAGTGAAATCCAGTCAAACTGCCATTCTTACGTACTCGAGCTAAGTCCGCGACCCCCCGCGCGACGCCACCGCCCGAGCCACCCTGCGGGTGGCCAGCTCCTTCCCCTCCAGCCTCTCCGCCAGCGCCGCCTTCAAAACGCGCCGCGCATCCTCGAGAGTCCGGCCCTCCGTCAGCTCCTCCCGCGCGAGCTCGAGCAGCGACTCCCCCGCCACCGCATCCGCCTCATCCCCATTCGCCGGGAACAGCCCCTCCGCGACCCTGAACCGGTAGAACCTCCCCC
>DASZYK010000239.1:0-5996 GCA_035545455.1 Steroidobacteraceae bacterium | reverse complement strand
GGGCTCAGGCCTACGCTCGGGTCGCGCGGCGCTACTATCCCAAGCTCGTCGTGGCCGTGCCGTTCACTCCGGCGACCGGACCGCGCCTCCTGGTGCGCGGCGGACTCGACGGCGCGGCGGTCGGCAGGCGCCTGCTCGATGCGCTGCAGGCCCACGCGGCGAGCCGGCGGCTCTCCTCGGCGCACGCCCTCTTTCTCGATGAGCCGGCCCGCGCGGCATGCGAGCGCGCGGGTTGGCTGCTGCGGCGCGACTGCCAGTTCCACTGGACGAACCGCGGCTACGCGAGCTTCGATGAGTATCTCGAGACCTTCACGGCGGAGAAGCGCAAGAAAGCCCGGCGCGAGCGCCGCCGGGTCGCGGAGGCCGGTATCCGCTTCGAGACCCGATACGGCGGCGAGCTCGACGAGCGGCTCCTCGACAGCGTCTACGCCTTTCATCGCGAGACCTTCCTGCGGCACGGGAACGAGCCCTACCTCACCCGCGAGTTCTTCAGCGAGATCGCGCGGACTCTCGGGGATGCGCTCATGGTCAAAGTCGCCATGCACCGGCCCACGCAGCGCACGGCATCGGCCGCCAGGTCATCCGAGAGTCCGGTCGCGGCGGCCATCTTCTTCTGGTCCCGGGAGGCGCTCTACGGCCGCTACTGGGGCTCGGCCGCCGAGTACCACAGCCTGCACTTCGAGACCTGCTACCACCAGGGAATCGAGTTCTGCATCGAGCGTGGCGTGAAGCGGTTCGAGCCCGGCACTCAGGGAGAGCACAAGGTGAGCCGGGGCTTCGAGCCGGCGCTCACCTGGTCCGCGCACTACATCGCGGACGGCGCCTTCCGCGAGGCGATCGGCGACTATCTCGAGCGCGAGGGCGGCGCGATCGACGACTACGCCGCCGAGGTCCGGGAGCACGTCCCCTATCGCAAGGCCCCCGCGTGAAGCGCCGGTGAAGACGATCACCTGGCTCTCGCCGAAGGATGCGCCGGAATGGTTTCCGCCGGCTGAGCAGGCGCTCGATGATCCGGCGGGACTCCTCGCGGCGGGCGGCGATCTGTCACCCGCGAGGCTGCTCGCGGCCTATCGGCGCGGCATCTTTCCCTGGTACTCGCCGGGCCAGCCGGTCCTCTGGTGGTCGCCCGATCCGCGCGCGGTGCTCTTTCCGGAAGAGTTCAAGGTGAGCCGCAGCCTCGCGAAGACCCTGCGCAACGGCGGCTTCGAGGTCGCGCTGGACGGGGATTTCGCGGGCGTCATCGACGGCTGCGCGGCGCCGCGGCTGCATAGCCCCGGCACCTGGATCACCCCTGAAATGCGCGAGGCCTATCTCGAGCTTCACCGCCGGGGTCACGCGCACAGCGTCGAGGCGCGGCGCGGCGGGCAGCTCGTCGGCGGCCTCTATGGGGTCCGGCTCGGGGGTGTCTTTTTCGGCGAGTCCATGTTCAGCCGCGAGCGCGATGCCTCCAAAGTGGCGCTCGCGCATCTGGTGGCGGTGTGCCGCCGCAACAGCATCGCCGTGATCGACTGCCAGCTCGCCTCCCGGCATCTCGCGAGCCTCGGTGCCCGCAGCATTCCGCGGGCGCAGTTCCAGGCGCTACTCGAGGAATGGGTATCGCTGCAGGCGGCGCCACTGGGTTGATCGGAAGGGACTCGCCTGGGAGCTCTTGGAGTGCAAATTGCAGACCTTCGCCCTTTGTGCTCCAATGCGCGCCCCCGAGACGATAAGGGCATTATGTCCAAAGAAGACGCGATCCAGATGGAGGGTGAGGTGGTGGAGACACTGCCCAACACCACCTTCCGCGTGAAGCTGAAGAACGGCCACGTGGTTACCGCGCACATCTCCGGCAAGATGCGGAAAAACTACATCCGCATCCTCACCGGCGATCAGGTCACGGTGGAAATGACCCCCTACGACCTGACCAAGGGCCGCATCATCTACCGCGGCCGGTGAGTCTATCGGCTGGAAGTCGCCTGCGGCGCTTTCAGCAGCCAGCCCTGTAACTCCATCGATCTCGCGGTCCAGGGAGCCGCCCTGGACCACTTGCTGATTCGCTTTTGCACCGCAGGCTAGCCGATCAGCTCCGGTGTCTTGTTCGGGGTGCATTCGAGCTCGAGCTTCGAGCCATCCGCCGCCACGGACACCCGAACGTGACCCCCGCCCACCAGCCTGCCGAACAGCAGCTCCTCCGCCAGGGGCCGCTTGATGTGCTCCTGGATCGTGCGCGCCATCGGCCGCGCGCCCATCTTCGGGTCGTAGCCCTTCTCGGCGATCCAGCGGCGCGCCGCATCGTCGAGAGAGATGGTGACTCCCTTCTGCTCGAGCTGCATTTCGACCTCCACGACCAGCTTGTCGACCACCCGCTCGATGGTGACCGGGTCGAGGCTCGCAAACTGGATCACCGCGTCCAGGCGGTTGCGGAACTCCGGCGTGAAGGACCGGCGGATCGCCTCCATGCCGTCGCTCGCGTGATCGGCATGGGTGAAGCCGATCGAGGGGCGCGCCATCTCCTGCGCACCGGCATTGGTCGTCATGACGATGATGACGTGGCGGAAATCCGCCTTGCGCCCGTTGTTGTCGGTCAGCGTGCCGTGGTCCATCACCTGCAGCAGCAGGTTGAAAACGTCCGGGTGCGCCTTCTCGATCTCATCGAGGAGCAGCACGCAATGCGGGTGCTTGGCGATCGCCTCGGTGAGAAGCCCGCCCTGATCGAAGCCGACGTAGCCCGGGGGCGCGCCGATCAGTCGCGAGACCGTGTGCCGCTCCATGTATTCCGACATGTCGAAGCGCAGGAACTCGACACCCATCGCGATGGCGAGCTGGCGGGTGACCTCGGTCTTGCCGACGCCCGTCGGCCCCGCGAACAGGAAGCTGCCGACGGGCTTGCGCTGATCGCCGAGACCCGAGCGGGCCATCTTGATCGCGGCCGCCAGCGCCTCGATGGCGCGGTCCTGGCCGAAGATGACGAGCTTGAGATTGCGCTCGAGGTTCTTGAGGATCTCCCGGTCCGAGGTCGAGACGCTCTTCGCGGGAATGCGCGCCATGCGCGCCACCACGTCCTCGACGTGACGGACCTCGATGACGGCCTCGCGCTCGCCGACCGGCTTCAGGCGCTGCCGTGCCCCGGCCTCATCGACCACGTCGATCGCCTTGTCGGGCAGGTGCCGCTCGTTGATGTGCCGGGCGGCGAGCTCCGCGGCGGCCTTGAGCGCTTCCGCGGCGTAGGTGATGCCGTGGTGCTCCTCGAATTTGGGCTTCAGCCCCATGAGGATCTCGACGGTTTCGGCGACGGACGGCTCGGTCACGTCGATCTTCTGGAAGCGCCGCGCGAGCGCATGATCCTTCTCGAAGATGCCGCGGTACTCCTGATACGTGGTCGAGCCGATGCAGCGGATCTCGCCGTTGGTGAGCACGGGCTTGATGAGATTGGAGGCATCCATGACGCCGCCCGAGGCGGCGCCGGCGCCGATCACGGTATGGATCTCATCGATGAAGAGTATGGCGCCGGGCTGCTTCTTGAGCTCCGTGATGACGCCTTTCAGGCGCTTCTCGAAATCGCCGCGGTACTTGGTGCCGGCGATGAGCGCGCCCATGTCGAGCGCATAGATCGTGCAGTCCGACAGGACCTCGGGCACCTTGCCCTCGACGATCAGGCGCGCGAGCCCCTCGGCGATCGCGGTCTTGCCGACCCCCGCCTCGCCGACGTAGAGGGGATTGTTCTTGCGGCGCCGGCACAGGATCTCGATGGTCCGCTCGACCTCGAGCTTGCGTCCGATCAGGGGATCGATCCGTCCCTCCTGGGCGAGACGATTCAGGTTGGTGGTGAACTTCTCGAGCGCGCTGCCGCCCTCGGGGTCACGCTCGACGTCCGCCGGCGCCTCCTCCTTGTCGGTCTTCTCCTCCGCGATCTTGGAAAGGCCGTGAGAGATGTAGTTGACGACGTCGAGCCGCGTCACGTGCTGGCGGTTGAGGAGGAACACCGCGTGGCTCTGCTTCTCGCTGAAGATCGCGACCAGCACGTTGGCGACCCCGACTTCCTTGCGGCCGCTCGACTGCACGTGGAACACCGCGCGCTGCAGCACGCGCTGGAAGCCGAGCGTCGGCTGCACTTCCCGCTCCTCGCCCTCCTCGACGCGCGGCGTCGACTGGTCGATGTGATCCTTCAGCTCCTGCTTGAGCTTGGCGAGATCGGCGCCGCAGGCCCGGAGGATCTCCCGCACCCGGGGCGTATCCAGGATGGCGAGCAGCAGATGCTCGACCGTCAGGTATTCGTGACGCGCTTCCCGGGCCTGGTGGAAGGCATCGTTCAGGCAGTATTCAAGCTCGTTGGACAGCATATCTATCAATTGGCGCAAAGTCGGCTGCGCCGCTTTGCGCGGCCAGCCCAGTTACTGAATTCGATCTCGCCGCCCCACTGAGCCCCGCAAACGCGAGCTTGGGTGCCCCGGGAAACGGAGCGGCCCTGGGCGGCCTACTTGGTTGCTTTCGCACTAATCTCAAGGAAGGTCAAGCCTCTTCCAGGGTGCACATCAGCGGATGCTGGTGATCCCGCGCATAGGTGGTCACCTGCGCCACCTTAGTTTCCGCGATCTCGAACGTAAAGACCCCACATACACCCTTACCCTTCGTGTGGACTTCGAGCATGATGCGGGTAGCCGTGGGCCGGTTCAGGCTGAAGAACTTCTCCAGCACGTCGACCACGAACTCCATCGGAGTGTAGTCGTCATTGAGCAGCACCACCTGGTAGAGCGGCGGCTGCTTGACCTCGGGCCGCGCCTCCTCGACGAGAATGCCGGTATCGGGACGGGTCGGATGCGGGTCAGGCATGATGTCTTTATAGGGGTCGCGAATCTGCAACACAAGCCTGCGATGATGGCGCGCTCTTACTCTTGCAGAAACAATCGCTTGAGAGCGCAACCGAGAGCGCCGTATGATTGGCCGGGCGACGGCGGCCGCGCACGGTCCGCGCCGCTCGCGGTCCACCGGGTGTTTGCCGCCGAATCCATGACCTTCCCACCGCAATGAGCGCCGCCTCCTGGCTCCAAGCCATTCCCGGATCCGAGAAATGGCGCGTCCTGTTCTTCACCCGCGGCCCGCGGCTGGCGACCTGGCTGCTCGCCCTGGCCGTGGGTGTGCAGGCCGCGATGATCGTCACCGACCTGGCCGGCGCCGGCCGCGCGCCCTCGCCCGCGGTCATTGCCGCGGCATCACGCGCGCAGCACGCCCCGGTCGATATCGCCGCCATCACCAATTCGCACCTCTTCGGCGTGGCGTCGGCGCCCGCCCAGGGTAACGCCGCCAACGCCCCGCAGACGAGCATGCCGCTGGTACTCACGGGTGTGATCGCAGCCAATGATCCGCGTGACGGGCTCGCAATACTCGGGCCGAGTGTCGCCGCGACCAAGGTGTATGCGGTTGGAGACAACATCCCGGGCAGCGCGCGGCTGCATTCGGTGTTCGCCGACCACGTGCTGCTCGAGCGTGACGGCCACCTCGAAGCGCTGGCGCTGCCGCGGCAGCTGGCCGGGAACACCGCGCCGCCCAGCTTGTCTGCCGCTCCGACCGCCCCGGTGATCGATCGAATGCGTGAGCTGGTGAGCCGCGATCCTGGCATCATCGCCGATATCATGCGCCCCGAGCCGGTGTTCGCGGGAGGCAAGCAACAGGGCTTCAGGGTGTACCCGGGCCGGGACCGGGAAGCATTCGTGAAGCTGGGCCTCAAACCGGGCGATCTGGTGACGGCCATCGACGGCACGCCGCTCGATGACCCGGCCCGAGGGGAGCAGATCCTGAATACGCTCGGCTCCTCCAGTGAGGCACGCGTCACGATTCTGCGCAATGGACAGCAGCAGGATCTCACTCTCGACCTGGCCGCTGTCGAACAGGAGGCGGAGTCGCTCGCCGGGTCGCAAAATGGGACGTCCGGGCCGCCGGCGCCGCCGCCACCGCGCTCCAGGCCGTTCGCGCCCCCTCGGGGCGTGCGGTAAGGATGCGGTCCCACCAACGGGGGTTGA
>DASZYK010000238.1:0-6483 GCA_035545455.1 Steroidobacteraceae bacterium | reverse complement strand
CTCACTTGCACTGACGGGTCTTTCGGCAGCGGCTCCTGTCGCCTGGTCGCTGCCATCGCTGATCGCCCCGAAGGGTGGCGTCGGCGCCGTGGGCGGCATCATGAATTTCTCCAACAACATGATGGGCGTCGTGGCGCCCATCGTCACCGGCTTCGTCGTCGGCCGCACGCATTCGTTCGTCGACGCATTTCTCGTCGCCGGCGTGGTCCTGGTGGGCGGCGCCGCCTCGTTTGTCTTCCTGCTCGGCCGCATCGAGCCGCTGCCGGATCCTGCCGGTCGGCGAGTCATGTGACCCTGATGGTCGCCGCGCCGGGTCGGCATCGGCGAATCGACCCTCGATATTCGAAAGTGCCGTATATATTTGACATGTGATTGCCATCTATATACGGCACTTTGCGTGGAGCCCTCGCGAAACCGGCACTTGGTCGGACAACTCCAGAAAGAGCACCCCGCTTCCGGCCCGTGGTCGGGGTTCTTGGCCTGCGGCAATCCGGCAAGTAGACCTTGCTCTCCCGCCTGCTCGAGGTCTTCACCACGATCGGGTGCGGTGGAAAAAAGACCTGCAAATACAGTACATTGGATCTTCCTGCATGCTCCCGCAGCTCCCTGTACAAGTCTTCTTCGGAACGAGTGATAAAATTCCAGGACTGGGAGCAGGGCAGTTGGATGGCGGGCAACCGAGTGATCTCACGCCGTTCTGCCATGCATGCGCCCGGGAGCCGCTTGACATGAAACCCTCGGAAGCCCTAGCGCAACACCGTGCCGCCATCCGTCGTGTGGTGGAGTCCCATCGGGCTCGCAATCCGCGCGTGTTCGGCTCCGCATTACATGGCACGGACACTGAACTGAGCGACCTCGATCTGCTGGTGGATCCCCAGCCGCGCATGTCCCTGTTCGACATCGGCGCCATCCGACGAGAGTTACGGGAACTGCTGGGGCTCCAGGTCGATGTGCTGACCCCGCGCGCGTTGCCGGACAGCTTTCGCGACAAGGTACTGGCGGAAGCCCGTCCCTTAGGACTGATGGGACGCGGCTGCGTGACTACCTCGGCCACATCCTTGAGGCCATCGAGCGGATCGAGCGCTATACCGAGGACCTGACCGAGGCGGCATTTCTCAGCAAGGATCGCGAGTTGGTCCAGGATGCTGTGATCCGCAATTTCGAGATCATTGGCGAAGCCAGCCGCAACATCGAGAAGCGGCACCCGGAGTTCCTCGCAGCGCACGCTGAGCTGCCATTGCTGGATGCCTACGACATGCGCAATGCCTTGGCGCATGGGTATTTCAAAGTCGATCTCGAACTGGTCTGGGATACCGTGCAGCAGGATCTGCCCAAGCTGCATGAACGCATCACCGGAATTCTTCAGGAACTGCCCTGACCCGGAATTTACCGCTGCTTCGAGGTATTGGTCATCACCGACCCTGGCCACCGGACGAGCTCGGCCCATCGCCGAGGCCGGACTTCGCGACGCTACGTAACATTTCAAGCAGCTCCGCCTGGGCCGTCGTGGGCCGCCAGTCCCGCCGCAGTGTGAGACCGATCTCGCGCGCCACCCGGCCGGCCGGGTGAGGCAGCGCGATCAGCTCGCCGGCCGCGAGCTCATGATGCGCCTGCTGCGCCGACAGGAGCATGACCCGGTCGCTGCGCAGCAGCAGGGTACGGGCCGCTATCAGGGAGTTGCATTCGATGGCCGACGCGGGCGGCGAGCCGGGAGCATCCCGGAACAGCCTTTCGAAGTGGCGGCGCAGCGGCGAGCCTCGGCGGGGGGCGATCCACGGGAATCGCACGAGCGCATCGGCGGGGGGCGCGCGCCGCCCGGAGCCGCTCATCCTGACCAGTGGATGGCCCTTGCGGACGATGATCGCCAGCGGATCCTCGAAGAGCAGCTCCTGGATGACATCCGCCGGGACCGACTCCCGCAGCGCGCCCACCAGAACGTCCGCCCGACCCCGGCGCAGCGCATCGAGGAGGCTCTCATAAGGCCCGTCCAGGATCGAGATCTGATGGCTGGGCCGCAGCGCCGCGAACCGCAGCACCGTCTCGGGCACGATGAAGCTGCGCCCGAGCGGCATTGCGCCGATGACGGTCTGTCCCTGTCCACTGCCATCGATGCCTGCGGCCTCGGCCCGTGCCTGGGCGAATTCCGAGAGCGCGAGCTGCAGCTGGCGGCTGAGCCGCAGCGCCTCGCGGGTCGGGCGCAGGCCATGGCTCGTCGTCTCGAAGAGCGGCGCGCCGATCCTGCGCTCGAGCTCCCTTGCGGCCCGGTGCAGCGTCGCGCGAGTCATGCCCTGCGCACGGGCCGCGGCTCCGAAGCCGCCGGATTCCACGGCGCCGACGAGCGCCTGCAGTTGCCTCGACGTTATCCCGTGGAGCCGGTCGCGCGAGCCAGGCGGCTGCGGCGCCGCGGCGGCGACCGCCTCTGCGATGCGCTGCAGGATTCGGGCGATGCGCTCGGCGCAGAGCCGCCCCGCTTCGGTCGGCTCCATCCCTCGTGCGGTCCGCGCGAAGAGGGGGCGGTCGAACTCCCGCTCCAGAGAGGCGATCGCCTGCGTGACCGCCGGCTGGGTCAGGTGCGCCGCGCGCGCCGCGGCGCTGACGCTTCCGAGCCGCGCCACCGAGGAGAGCGCCGACAGGTGGCGGAGGTTGGGCATCCGGTCGGCCATGCGTATGTAATTTCTTATACCCGGCGCGATTTTGCAATTGGCGTCCCCGGACCGGCCGGCGGAGAATCGACCGCAGCAGCCCCAGCAAAGAGGCGATCTCCGGTGCACGTCGTTCATACCAATGCTCCTCGGGCCGACCGCGCTGCGGTCGAGCGTCTCGCTGCCAGCGGTGTCGCCACCGTTCACGAGGCGCAAGGCCGCACCGGACTCCTCGCGCCGTACATGCGGCCCATTTTCGCGGGCGCCCGCATCGCCGGCACGGCGGTCACGGTCAGCCTGCCGCCGTGCGACAACTGGATGATTCACGTTGCGGTCGAGCAGTGTCGCGAGGGAGACGTCCTCGTCGTCGCGCCGACCTCGTATTCCGATGCCGGCTACTTTGGTGAGCTCCTGGCCTGCTCCCTGAAGGCTCGGGGCGTGCGCGCGCTCGTGATGGATGCCGGCGTGCGCGACGTACGGGATCTCACGGAGATGGGCTTTCCTGTCTGGTCGAAAGTCGTTTCGGCCCAGGGCACGGTGAAGGAGACGCTGGGCAGCGTGAATGTCCCCATCGTCTGCGCGGGCGCTCTCGTTCATCCGGGAGACGTCGTGGTCGCAGATGACGACGGCGTATGTATCGTGCCGCGGCGCAACGCGAAGACTGTGGCCGATGCCAGCGCCGCGCGCGAGGCCAAAGAGGCCAAGACACGCGAGCGGCTGAAGGCCGGCGAGCTCGGCCTCGACATCTACCAGATGCGGGAGAAGCTTGCGAGCCGTGGATTGATCTACCGCGAGGCGCCGCAGGAGGAATGACCGCGTGCTGAAGGCGATCCCCGCGACTCTGATGCGCGGCGGCACTTCGAAGGGACTCTACTTCAATGCTCTCGATCTCCCCGCCGATCGCGGCATTCGCGACCGGGTGCTGCTTGCTGCGATGGGCTCTCCGGACAACCGCCAGATCGACGGCATGGGTGGAGCGCACCCGCTGACCAGCAAGGTCGCAGTGATAGGTCCCGCGACGCGCGCGGATGCCGACGTCGACTATCTCTTCCTGCAGGTCGTGGTCGACAAGGCGGAGGTCAGCGACTCGCAGAACTGCGGCAACATTCTCGCGGGCGTCGGTCCGTGGGCGATCGAGAACGGCCTGATTCCCGTCTCCGGCCCGACGACGCCGGTGCGGATCCACATGGTCAACACCGGCAGCATCGCCGTTGCCAACGTCCCGACGCCCCACGGGGGCGTCGAGTACGAGGGCGACGTGCGCATCGACGGTGTTCCGGGAACGGCCGCCGGAATCAGCATCGAGTTCCTGGACGTCGCCGGCTCATCCTGCGGATCGCTCTTCCCGACGGGAAGTCCTCTGGATCGCTTCGAAGGAGTGGAGGTCACCTGCATCGACAACGGCATGCCTGTCGTACTGCTCGCCGCGGAGGATTTCGGCATCAGCGGCGCCGAATCGCCGGAGGCGCTCGAAGCCAACGCCGCACTCAAGGCACGGGTGGAGAAGATCCGTCTGGCGACAGGCCCGCGCATGAACCTGGGTGACGTCGCCAGGAAGACCGTCCCCAAGATGTCGCTGATCTCGCCTGCGCGTCACGGGGGCGACCTCAACACCCGGACGTTCATTCCTCACCGCGTGCACGAGGCGATCGGGGTGCTCGGCGCCGTCAGCGTCGCGACCGCCTGTGTGGTGCCCGGCACCGTCGCCGCGCGAGTGATCGGGCAGGCCTCCGCAGGGCCACGGCGTCTCGAGATCGAGCATCCCACCGGCTTCTTCACCGTCGAGATGGACGTGACCCAACGCGGAAGCGACGTGAAAGTGACGCGCTCGGCGCTGTTGCGCACGGCGCGCAAGCTGATGCACGGCGAGGTGTTCGTGCCGTCCGCCGCATGGAGCGGCTCATGAGCAATCCCGGTCCCGCAATGGGCTCCCCGAGTTCGCCGCCGCCAGCCGCGGCGCCGTGGCGAATCGCGCTGATCGGCTACGGTGAAGTCGGACAGATCCTCGCTGCCGACCTGCGCGCCGCCGCCGTTTCCGACGTCGCCGTATGGGACCGGCTCTTCCCCCTGTCCTCGAGCGCACCGAGCCGCGCCGCGGCGTCCGCCAAAGTACGAATCGCCTCGTCGATGGCCGAGGCCGTCAGCGGCCGCAGCCTCGTCATCTCGGCCGTGACAGCCGCCAATTGCGAGCCTGCGGCGCGTGAGGCGGCCGGCGCCATATCTGCCGGCGCGATCTACTTCGACCTGAACTCCGTCGCGCCGCAGACCAGGCGCGCCGCGGCCGCAGCCATCGACACGGCCGGCGGCCGCTACGTCGAAGCCGCGGTGATGTCGCCGATCGCGCCGAAGCGCATCGGCTCGCCCATGTTGATCTGCGGCCCGCATGCGGCCGCCTTCGAGCCGCTGGCGCGAGAGATCGGTTTCACGGGCGTTCGGGTGTTCGACGTCGCGGTCGGCAAGGCATCGGCGGCCAAGATGTGCCGCAGCGTGATGATCAAGGGGCTCGAGGCGCTCCTCACGGAGTCGCTTCTCGCCGCCCGCAGGCACGGGGTGGAGCGCACCGTGCTGCAGTCGCTTCGGGACCTGTTCCCAAACGAGGACTGGGAGCGGATCGCGGCCTACATGATCTCGCGCTCGCTGGAGCACGGCGGCCGGCGCGCCGAGGAGATGCGCGAGGCCGCGCGAGCCGTGGCAGGGGCGGGGATCGAGCCTCTGATGAGTCTCGCCTGCGCCGCGAGGCAGGAATGGGCAGCGAGCCGCCGTCCGGCGCACGACCCCGGCTCACTCGCGGAGTTACTGGATGCCGTGCTCGCGTCGAGCGCGGCTGCAACCGTGGAGTCCGCATGATCATCGATTGTCACGGCCACTACACGACGGCCCCGGCCGCGCACCAGCGCTTTCGCGAGGCCCAGACCGCGCGCCTCGAGGATCCGAGCCTGCCGCCGGCCGCGCCCGGCCACATCTCCGACGACGAGATACGCGAGACCATCGAGTCCAATCAGCTCAGGCTGCAGAAAGAGCGCGGCAGCGACCTGACACTCTTCTCCCCGCGCGCCTCGGCGATGGGTCATCACATCGGTGATGAGGCGGTGTCGGCCGCCTGGACACGGGCCAACAACGACCTGATCAAGCGCGTCGTCGATCTGTACCCCGACAACTTCGCCGGCGTGTGTCAGTTGCCGCAATCGCCGGGGGTGCCGATCGCGAATTCCGTGCACGAGCTCGAGCGCTGCGTGCTGGAGCTGGGCTTCGTCGGCTGCAACCTGAATCCGGATCCGTCCGGGGGATGGTGGAAGTCCCCGCCCCTCACGGACCGGCACTGGTACCCGTTCTACGAGAAGATGGTCGAGCTCGAAGTGCCGGCGATGGTGCATGTCTCGGCGTCCTGCAATCCGAGCTTTCACGCGACCGGGGCTCATTACATCAACGCCGACACGACGGCGTTCATGCAATTCATCCAGGGGGATCTGTTCCGCGACTTCCCCACCCTGAAGCTCATCATTCCGCACGGCGGCGGCGCCGTGCCGTATCACTGGGGCCGCTATCGGGGGCTGGCGGACATGCTGAAGCGTCCGCCCCTCGCCGGGCACGTGATGAAGAACGTCTACTTCGATACCTGCGTCTACCACCAGCCCGGCATCGATCTGCTCTTCCGGGTGATCGATCTCGACAACATCCTTTTCGGCTCCGAGATGGTCGGGGCGGTTCGCGGCGTCGATCCCGAGACGGGATTCCATTTCGACGACACCAGGCGCTACATCGATGCGCTTTCGATTCCGCAATCCGACAAGGCCCGCGTTTTCGAGAAGAACGCCCGCCGCGTGTTCCCGCGCCTCGATGC
>DASZYK010000237.1:0-3210 GCA_035545455.1 Steroidobacteraceae bacterium | reverse complement strand
GGCCACCGCGATATGCCGGCACCTGCCGGGGATTATCGGAGGAGCAGCGCCGCGCCAGGCGGGCGCAGGGTCTGCCCGCCACGATTCGCTTCCGCGTTCCGGCGGGGCGGCGGCTCGAGTTCGTGGATCTGGTCCACGGCCAGCAGAGCTTTCTGTCGGATGACATCGGGGACTTCGTCATCCGGCGCGCGGACGGCACGGCCGCCTTTTTCTTCAGCAATGCGGTCGACGACGCCTCGATGGGTGTAACGCACGTGCTGCGTGGCGAGGATCACCTGGCCAATACCGCGAGACAGCTGCTGATCCTGCAAGCCCTGGGCTTGCGCGAGCCACGCTACGGACATGTATCGCTGATTCTCGGGCCCGACGGCGCGCCGCTTTCAAAGCGGCACGGCGCGACGAGCGTGCGCGAGTATCGCGAGGGCGGCTATCGTCCCGAGGCGCTGCTCAATCACCTCTTCCGGCTCGGGCACTCGAGCGGCGAGCACGGCCTGCTCGATCTCGAGGCCATGGCGCGGGCGTTCGAGCCGGCGCACCTGGGGCGGGCGTCGGCGCACTTCGATGCGCAGCAGCTGCGCGTCTGGCAGAAGGAGGCGGTGCACCATCTGACGCCGCAAGAGGCGCGCGCATGGCTCGCGCCGGTATTGCCGCCCGGGCTCGGGGACTCGGCTGCCGGCGCCTTCGTGACGGCGATCCTGCCGAACGTGGTCTTGCCGGAGGACGCGCAGCCCTGGGCGCGGATCGTCTTCGGGCCGCCGCCGCAGCTGCAGGCCGATGGCGAGGAGGTCGTCCGCAAGGCCGGCGCCGCATACTTTGCGGCGGCGGCGCAGGGCGCCGCTCAGAGCGGCAACGACCTCGCGGCCATCGCCGCGGCGGTGCGCGCGGCAACGGGCAGGAAGGGCGCGGAGCTCTACATGCCGTTGCGCCTCGCGCTCACCGGCCGCAGTCACGGCCCCGAGCTCGCGCCGCTCCTCAAAGCCATGCCCGCCGGCGCGGCGCACGCGCGCCTCGCCCGCTTTGCATGACCCCTGGCCCTGCATTGATTCAAACGACATGATCCGCATCCATAATTCCCTCACCGGAGAGAAGCAGCCGCTGCAGCCCGTCACGCCCGGCGAGGTCCGCATGTACGTGTGCGGCATGACCGTGTACGACTTCATGCACATCGGGCATGCGCGCATGATGATCGTCTTCGACGTCGTCAACAGATATCTGCGGCACAGCGGCTATCGCGTCACGTACGTCCGCAACATCACCGACATCGACGACAAGATCATCAGGCGCGCCGCGGAGAACGGCGAGCCGATCGGCGCTCTCACGGAGCGATTCATCACCGCCATGCACGAGGACTGCGATGCGCTCGGCATTGCGCGCCCGGATTTCGAGCCGCGCGCGACGCAATACCTCCCTGACATCATCGACATGGTCGGTAAGCTGGTGGCGGGCGGCTATGCCTATGCCGCATCCAACGGCGATGTCATGTACGCGGTCGCGAAGTTCGACGGCTATGGAAGGCTCTCCGGCAAGCATCTGGCCGATCTGCGCGCAGGCGCCCGCGTCGAGGTCGACGAGTCCAAGCGCGACCCGCTCGACTTCGTGCTCTGGAAGCACGCCAAGCCGGGAGAGCCCGCCTGGGACTCCCCGTGGGGCAGGGGGCGGCCCGGATGGCACATCGAGTGCTCCGCCATGTCGGTGGCGCTCCTCGGCTCGCATTTCGACATCCACGGCGGCGGCCTCGATCTCAAGTTCCCGCACCACGAGAACGAGATCGCGCAGACCTGCGCCGCCACCCACGACCGCTTCGCCGAGATATGGATGCACAACGGCTTCGTCAACATCGACAACGAGAAGATGTCGAAGTCGCTCGGCAATTTCTTCACCGTGCGCGAGGTGCTGGAGAAGGCGGTGCGCCATCCCGAGGTGCTGCGCTACTTCGTGCTCTCCAGCCACTACCGCGGCCCGATCAATTACTCGCTCGAGCAGCTCGAGCAGGCGGACGCGGCGCTCGGGAGGATCATGACGGCGCTGCGCGACCTGCCCGAGCGCGCACCGGACGCCGCGCCGGCCTCCGAATATACGGCGCGGTTCCAGGAGGCGATGGACGATGACTTCAACACGCCCGAAGCCATCGCGGTCCTGCAGACGCTGACTCGCGAGATCAATACGGCGAAGGGCGCTGGTGAGGAGGCGCGCGCGGGGACCCTCGCCGCCGAGCTGCGCTCTCTCGCCGGCGTGCTCGGGATCACGGTGTCGCCGAAGGAGTGGTTCCAGCGCGGCTCCAAGCGGATCTCGGCCGAGGGCTCGACTTCCGGAGTGAGGGCAACTCCGTCGGCCGGAACGGCGACGACTGCGGCAGGCACCGCAATCGGCGAGGCCGAGATCGAGCGCCGCATCGAGGCCCGTGCCGCGGCGCGCAAGGCGAAGAACTGGGCGGAATCGGACCGGATCCGCGACGAGCTCGCCCAGGCGGGCGTCATCCTCGAGGACAAGCCGGGCGGCAGGACGGAGTGGCGGCGGGCCTGAGGCCCCGCCGATGAAAACGATGCGATACCCGCGAGAGCGGCCGCGCCCGGAGCCTACCGTGCTCGCTCGCCCCGGCGCTGGTAGGCCTCCAGGGTGTTGTGCATCAGCATGGCCACCGTCATGGGCCCGACGCCGCCGGGCACGGGAGTGATCCACCCGGCGCGCTCGCGGGCGGCTTCGAACTGCACGTCGCCGACCAGATGCCCGTTGTCGAGCCGGTTCATCCCGACATCGATCACGACGGCGCCCGGCTTGATCCATTCGCCCGCGATCAGTCCCGGCTTGCCCGCGGCGACCACCAGAATGTCCGCCTGACGCGCGTAGGTGTCCAGGTCGGCCGTGAAACGGTGGCACACTGTGGTCGTTGCGCCCATCAGGAGGAGCTCGAGCGACATCGGCCGGCCGACGATGTTCGATGCGCCGACCACCACGGCGTGCTGACCTTTGAACGGAACGCCGATGCGCTCCAGCAGCCTGATGACGCCGTAGGGCGTACAGGGCCGCATCACCGGAATGCGTTGCGCGAGACGCCCGACATTGTACGGATGAAAGCCGTCGACATCCTTCACCGGCTCGATTCTCTCGATGACAGCGGTCTGCTGGATCTGAGGCGGCAGCGGCAATTGCACCAGGATGCCGTCGATCTCCGCGTCGCGATTCAGCTCATCGATCAGCGAGAGCAGCTCG
>DASZYK010000236.1:0-6100 GCA_035545455.1 Steroidobacteraceae bacterium | reverse complement strand
AGGAGAACATCGGAGTCTTCACCGGGCTTGCCGTCGGGGCGGCGGCGGGAGGGCCCATCGGCGCCATGGTGGGCATGGTGGCGGGCGCGTGGCTGGGAGATCGCTATCACCGGCAGAGCGTCGCCAACCACGCGCTCGCGGCCGACAATCATGCCCTCACCGCCAACCTCAGGCGCAGCGAGGACGAGCGGCAGGGACTGGCCGGGAAGCTGGACCTCGCCACCCAGTCGCTCGCCGCCACCCGTGCGCAGCGCGCCGAGCTCGATCGGGCGGTGCAGCTCTCCGACGACATCGAGACGGATGTCACCTTCAGGACCGCCGACGCTTCGATCAACAGTCTGGAGCTGCCGTCGCTGCGCAAGATCGGCGCGCTCGCCGCCTCGCTTCCGGCCGGCGCGCGGGTGCGGATCGACGGCTATGCCGACCCGCGGGGGCCGGCGGCGCTCAATGACGATCTGTCGCTCCGCCGGGCCGAGGCTGTCGCCCTGCTGCTCGAGAAAGCGGGCTGTCCGCAGGACAGGCTGGTGATCGCGGCGCACGGCGCGTCCGAATCGATGAGCCCGCGGGGCGATCTCGATGCGTACGCCTTCGATCGGCGGGTGACCGTTCGGTTGGAGGGTTCCGCCGTGGCGCGGGCGGGCGAGGGTCAAACGGACGCGCAGACCGCCCTGGCAGCACGATGAGCGGTTCGGCCGGCGCGGCTCCCGCTGCCCCGGCCTTCGGGGCGCCGGCGGGAGGCCGCGCCGCCGCCGCCGACGGCGCTAGTCAACATAACGGACGGGCCGGGTGAAGCGCATCCCAGATCGGCGCGCCGCCGCTTCACCCGGCCCGGGGAGGCTGGCAGCCTGTATCACCAGCGAAACTCCGCTTGCACGGAGAAGTGTCATGCTGCCAACCGTCACAATCGAATCGTCACGACTTCTCTCCACGTTCGACATGGAGCTGCTGCTGGCCAGCGTCATCGTCATCGCCGCCGCCGCGTGGATGACGCTGACGCACGTACGGCATCACCGTCACCGCTGATCGCGCAACGCGTCGCCGAGCGTCCCGAACATCTGGTCGATGTGCGAGCGCTCGACGATGAGCGGCGGCGAGAGTGCGATGATGTCGCCGGTCTGGCGCACGAGCAGACCGCGCTCGAAGCACTCGAGAAAGAGCGAGTGCGCCCGGGCGCCGGGCCGGCCGGCGATCGGCTCGAGCTCGAGGCCGAGAATGAGGCCGTAGTTGCGCACGTCGATGACGTTGGGTAATTCGCGCAGCGAGTGCGCGGCGTCCTCCCAGTACTGCGCCAGCGACTTCGCACGCGTCAACAGACCCTCACGCTCGTAGATGCCCAGGGTCGCGAGGGCCGCGGCGCAGGAAGTCGGGTGCGCCGAGTACGTGTAGCCGTGGAAGAGCTCGATCCCGCCTTCCGGTCCCTGCATGAAGGCGTCGTGGATGGAGCGCTTGACCAGCACGGCCCCCATCGGAACGGTGCCGTTGGTGAGTCCCTTCGCGGTGGTCATGAGATCGGGAGTCACTCCGAACTCCTGGGCGGCGAATGGCGCGCCGACCCGCCCGAAGCCCGTGATCACCTCATCGAAGATCAGCAGAATGCCGTGGCGGTCGCAGATCCGGCGCAGGCGCTCCAGGTAGCCGCGCGGCGGAATCAGCACCCCGGTGGAGCCTGCGATCGGCTCCACGATCACCGCCGCGACGGTCGAGGGATCATGGAGCGCCACCAGCCGCTCGAGCTCGTCGGCCAGCTCCGCGCCGTGAGCAGGCTGGCCGCGGGAGAACGCGTTGCGCTTCAGGTCATGCGTGTGCGCCAGGTGGTCCACCCCCGGCAGCAGCGAGGCCGACCACATCTTGCGGTTGCTGCCGATGCCGCCCACGGAGATGCCGCCGAACCCGACGCCATGATAGGCGCGCTCGCGGCCTATGAGCTTCGTGCGCGCGGCCTCGCCCCGCACCCGATGATAGGCAAGCGCGATCTTGAGCGCAGTGTCCACCGACTCGGAGCCCGAGTTGGTGAAGAACACGCGATCCATGCCCGCCGGCGCGATCCGGGCCACCGCGTTGGCGAGCTCGAAGGCGGATGGGTGCCCCATCTGGAAGGTCGGCGCGAAGTCCAGGGAGGCCAGCTGGCGCGCGACCGCCTCGGTGATCTCGCTGCGGCCGTGGCCGGCGTTGACGCACCAGAGTCCGGCGACGCCGTCGAGGATCTGCCTGCCCTCCGGGGTGAAGTAATGCATGCCGCTCGCACGGGCGAGCAGGCGCGGCTTCGCCTTGAACTGGCGGTTCGCGGTGAAAGGCATCCAGAAAGCATCGAGCGCATCGCGGGAGAGGCTGTCGGAGGCGGCCATGGGGTGCTCGCGGGGTGGCTGGCGGGGGTTACGGCCCCTTATGATAAGTAAATGCCGTATGGGGAGACAAACCGCGGGAAGCGCTCGGCCGCAGCGAGGCGCCCACCGTGACCCCCCATCATTTCCTGGCGAGCGTCCCGCGCGGATTGGCCGACCTTCTGGCGAAGGAGCTGGCGGCCCTGGGGGCGAGCGACGTGCGGGAGCGGACCACCGGAGTGGCATTCTCGGGCACGCTCGCTACGGCCTACCGCGCCTGTCTCGAGTCGCGGCTCGCCAACCGGGTGTATCTCGAGCTCGCTCGCTTCGAGGCGGCGAGCGCGGAGGCGTTTTACGCCGCGGCCCGGGAAATCGACTGGTCCCAACACCTGACACCTCGGGCGACGCTCGCCTGCGACTTCAGCGGCAGGCATCCGGCGATCACCCACAGCCATTTCGGTGCGCTGAAGCTGAAGGACGCAATCGTGGATGCGCTGCGCGAGGACACGGGCGCGCGACCCGACATAGCTCTCGAGCGTCCGAGCGTCCGTGTACATGCGCACGCCAGCGGCGCACGCATCACCCTGGCGATCGATCTTTCGGGGGAGAGCCTGCATCGCCGCGGTTATCGCGGTGCAGCCGGCGAGGCGCCGCTGAAGGAGAACGTGGCCGCCGGCGTGCTGATCCGCAGCGGCTGGCCGGACCTCGCCGCGGGCGGCGCCGAGTTCCTCGACCCGATGTGCGGCTCCGGCACGCTGGTCATCGAGGCCGCGATGATGGCCGCGCGCTGCGCGCCGGGGCTGCGCCGCGATTACTTCGGGTTTCTCGGCTGGCGTGGGCACGATGAGCTTTCCTGGCGGCGCGTGCGCGAGGAGGCGAAGGCCCGTTGCATCGCGAGCGCGCAGCCCACGGTGATCATCCGAGGTCAGGACCGCGATCCGGCGGCCGTGAGGGATGCGCGGGCGAACGCCGAACGCGCGGGAATCGCGCGGTGGGTGCGTTTCGAGGTCGGCGAGCTGTCGGCGGCGGCGCCGTCCAGCCCGGAGTCCTCGAACGGACTCTTTTGCACCAACCCGCCGTACGGCGTCCGTCTGGAAAACCTCGACGCCGCGCGCGCTGCTCACCGCGAGCTCGGGGAGGTGCTGCGCGCGAGATTTCAGGGCTGGCATGCGGCCGTGCTCACGGGGGCGCCGCAGCTCGGCATGGAGCTCGGCATCCGCGCAGCACGCACGCACGCGCTCTGGAATGGGCCCATCGAGTGCCGGCTCCTCAGGATGTCGGTGGAGGCGGCGAGTCTGCGGCGGCCGGGCACGCTGGCGCGGGAGGATCTACCGCTGTGCGAGACCCCGGGCGCGCGGATGTTCAAGAACCGCGTGGAGAAGAATCGCAAGCGCTTGAGCAGTTGGGCGCAGCGCGCCGGGATCGAGTGCTACCGGCTTTACGATGCCGACATGCCGGAGTATGCGTTCGCGATCGACGTCTATCACACCGTCGAGCCGGAACAAGAGGCGTGGCTGTACGTGCAGGAGTATTCGGCGCCCGCCAGAATCGAGGCGGAGGCGGTGCGCCGGCGCCGGCGCGAGGCGCTGTCGGCGCTGCCGGAAGCGGCCGGTGTGCCGATCGACCGCATCAAGCTGCGTACCCGCCGCCGCACCCGCCGCGGGGAGCAGTATCGCAAGGTGGCGGATCAGGGGCGGTTCCATACGGTGGTGGAGAGCGGCCTGCGCTTTCTGGTGAACTTCGACGACTATCTCGATACCGGGCTTTTTCTGGATCACCGCCTGACCCGGGCGCGGCTGCGCGAAGCCGCCGCCGGGCGGCGGTTTCTCAACCTCTTTGCCTACACCGGAACCGCGACGGTGTACGCGGCTGCGGGCGGCGCGGCTGCGACCACCTCGGTCGACCTCTCGCGCACCTACCTCGACTGGGCGCAGCGCAATCTCGCGCTCAACACCGCGGCCATCGAGTCGCGGCGGCACGAGTTCGTTCAGGCCGACTGCATGACGTGGCTGCGCGATGGCGTCCGCGAGCGCGAGCCATACGATCTCATCTTCCTCGATCCGCCGACCTTCTCGAATTCGAAGCGCATGCAGGGAGTGCTCGATGTCGAGCGGGACCATCCCGCGCTGATCGACGCCTGCGTGCGCCTCCTTGCCCCCGGCGGCCTGCTCGTTTTCTCGACCAACGCGCAGCGGTTCCGGCTGGATCTCTCTCTGGCGGAGCGCCATGCCATCCGGGACGTATCCGCCGCCACGCTGCCGCGCGATTTCCAGCGCAATCCGCGGATCCACCGCTGTTTCGAGATTCGGCGGCTCTAAGGGAATAGCCTGAAATTCCTTTACAGCCGGCCAGGCTTCCGGTAGGTTCAAGGGCGCCATGACCCGGCCCGTGAAAACGCGCAAGATCACCCTGAAGAAGCCCCCAGGCGGGGCTCTGGTGGATCTCGCGCGCGCTTGAGCAGCCGGAAAATCGCGAGTCAACCCAGAGGCCCCGCCGGCACAGCCGTCAGGGCCTCGTTCGTTCTGGAGTCCGTCCATGCAGTCTGGTCGTTCCGCCGGCTCGGCGCCGGTGGTCGCGATCGTCGGCGCCACCGGCGCCGTCGGTGTCGAGCTCATCCGGTGTCTCGAGGAGAGGCGGTTCCCGCTGTCGGAGCTGCGGCTCTTCGCCTCGGCGCGCTCGGCGGGCAAGACGCTGACCTTCCGCGGCCAGCCGCTTTCCGTGCAGGAGCTGAAGGAAGACAGCTTCCGCGGCGTCGATGTCGCGCTCTTTTCCGCCGGCGGCGGCACGTCCAGGCGCTTCGCGCCGCTCGCCGTCGGGCAGGGCGCCGTGGTCGTGGACAACTCCTCGGCCTTCCGCATGGATCCGGCGGTGCCGCTCGTCGTGCCGGAGATCAATCCCGAGGCGGCGCGTGGGCACCGCGGCATCATCGCGAACCCCAACTGCTCGACCATCATCGCCATCACGCCGCTCTGGCCCGTGCACCGGATCAACCGCCTGCGGCGCATGATCGTCTCCACCTATCAGGCCGCTTCCGGCGCCGGCGCCGCCGCCATGGAGGAGCTGCGGGAGTCGACCCGCGCGTATCTCGAGGGCCGGCCGTACGAGAACCGCGTGCTGCCGCATCCTTACGCGTTCAACCTCTTCAGCCACAACTCCAAGGTCGATCCCGAGAGCGGCTACAACGAAGAGGAGATCAAGGTCATTCGCGAGACCCACAAGATCTACGGCGACGACTCCATCCGCATCGCCGCCACCTGCGTGCGCGTGCCGGTGCTGCGCGCGCACGCGATCTCGATCAACTTCGAGTGCGAGCGTCCCATCACCCCGGAGCAGGTGCGCGACATCGTGCAGACCGCGCCCGGCGTGAAGCTGGTCGACGACCCGGAGCGCAACTATTTTCCCATGCCGAAGGATGCCTCCGGCCACGATCCCATCCTGGTCGGCCGCATCCGCCGCGACGTCAGCGACCCGAGCGGCCGCTCGATCGCGCTCTTCGTCGCCGGCGACCAGCTGTTGAAAGGCGCCGCCCTGAACGCGGTGCAGATCGCGGAGCTGCTCTGATCCACCGGGCCCTGCCGTCATTGCTGTTGGCGTATCTCGGCTGGGGGGCGGCGGCCTTTCTGCTACCGGCATACAGCGCCCTGCGTCGCAAGTACGCGCGTCTCGAGGCGCAACTGACGAGCTCAGAGCTGCGCCGCCTCCGCGCCCAGCTCGATCCGCATTTTCTCTTCAATGCACTGAATGCAATTTCCGAGCTGGGGTACACGGATCCCGAAGCC
>DASZYK010000235.1:0-9509 GCA_035545455.1 Steroidobacteraceae bacterium | reverse complement strand
GGGGATGATCCGGCCGCCCTGGAGATACGGCGCGCTCTCTTGAATTCGGGACTGCCGATAGATGCGGCGCTGCCGGAGCTGCGGCAGGCGCTGCGGCAACATTCGTCTGCGGTGCTGACTGCTCCTCCCGGTGCGGGGAAGAGCACGGTCGTGCCGCTGGTATTGCTCGAGGAGGAATGGGCGGCCGGGAAGCGCATCCTGATGCTGGAGCCTCGGCGGCTGGCGGCGCGCGCGGTGGCGTTGCGGATGGCGCAGACGCTGGGAGAGGCGGTCGGACGCACCGTCGGATATCGCATGCGTCTCGATACCAAAGTGTCGCGGGAAACGCGCATCGAAGTCGTGACGGAGGGAGTGCTGACACGGATGCTGCAGACCGACCCGGCGCTGGAGGGGGTGGCAGCCGTGGTGTTCGACGAATACCACGAGCGGAGCCTGCAGGCGGATCTGGGGTTGGCGCTGACGCTGGATGCGCGCGAGAGCCTCTCGCCGGACCTCAAGATCCTGATCATGTCGGCCACGCTGGAGGGCGCGGCAGTGTCGCGGCTGCTCGGCGACGCGCCCGTCGTGGCGTCGCACGGCCGGGCGTTTCCGGTGGAGACTCGATACGCGGGAAAGGGGTCGCCGCTGCTGCCCGATGAGGGGAGGGCACGCCGGGCGCAGGACAGCCCGGAGACGCTCACGGCGCGAATCGTCCGGCGCGCCCTGGAAGAGGAGCGGGGGGACGTGCTGGTGTTCCTTCCCGGGGCGCGCGAGATCCATCGCGTGCGGACGCTGCTCGAAGCGTCACTGCCGGAGCCGGACGGCGCGGTACGGCTGCAGATCATGCCGCTCTACGGGGAGTTGGCGAGCGAGGAGCAGGAGGCGGCGCTCAGCCCGGGCCGCCCGGGATCGAGGCGGGTGGTGCTCGCGACCAACATCGCGGAGACCAGTCTGACCATTCCGGGGGTGCGGGTGGTGGTGGATGCGGGGCTGGTGCGCCGGCTGCGCTTCGATGCAGCGACGGGCATGAGCCGGCTGGAGACCGAGCGGATTTCACGCGCCTCGGCGGAGCAGCGCCAGGGGAGAGCCGGGCGCGTCGAGGCGGGCGTGTGCTATCGCGCCTGGAGCGAGGATGCGCAACGGAGTCTCGCTCCCTTCAGTCCTGCGGAAATCATCGATGCGGACCTCACACCGTTGGCCCTCGAGCTCGCGGGCTGGGGAGTGCGCGACGCGGCCACGCTCAAGTGGCTGGACCCGCCCCCGGCAGCGACTCTGGCGAGCGCTCGCGATCTGCTCGAGCGGCTGGGCGCTCTGGACCGTGCCGGCCGGATCACCGCTCATGGCCGCGAGATGTCGCGGCTCGGGGTGCACCCGCGGCTCGCGCACATGCTCCTGCGCGCGCGGGAAAGCGGGTCGCTGCCGCTCGCCGCGGATCTCGCGGCGCTGCTCTCGGAGCGCGATCTCCTGCGGGGAACGGCCGCAGGCCGCGATGCCGACATTCGCGGCCGCATCGAGGCCGTGCGCGGCGAGGCCGCTGCCGCCGCAATCGACCGCGCCGCGCTGCAGCGGGTACGTCGCGCCGCACGCGACCTGCTTCGCCAGCTCGGGGCGGCCGCCGATTACGGCCCGCGCGGGCCGGAGGGCGGTTCCGTCGGGGGACTCCTCGCGCTCGCCTTTCCCGATCGCATCGGGCGCCGGCGGCCGGGCGGCGAGGGGCGATTCACACTGAGCAACGGGCGGGGCGCGCACTTCGCCGAGCCGCAGGGACTCGCCCGGCAGGAGCTCATCGTCGCCGTGGATCTGGATGATCGCGAGCGGGACGCGCGCATCCGCCTGGCTGCGCCGGTCGGTCGGCAGGAGCTCGAAGAGCTGATGCCCTCGCGCCTCGAGCGCGCCGACTCGGTCGAATGGAGCGAGCGCGAGGCGGCGGTCCTCGCCCGGCGAGTGCTGCGGCTGGACGGACTGGTGCTGGAAGAGAGCCCGCTGCCCGAGGTGCCGCGGGAGGAGGCGCGCGCCGCCATGCTGGAGGGTATCCGCCGCCTCGGAATCCAGTCTCTTCCCTGGACCCGCGAGACGCGCGACCTGCAGGCGCGCATCGCCTTCGTCAGGCATCTGGATGACGCTCACTGGAGCGGGCCGGATCTTTCCGATGCGCAGCTCGCGGCACGGATGGGCGAGTGGCTGGCGCCCTGGCTCGACGGCGTGACTCGCCGCGAGCATCTCGCGCGCGTTCCGCTGCTCGATGCGCTGCTCTCACTGCTGAGTTGGGATGAGCGGCGCGAGCTCGATGCGCTGGCGCCGAGCCAGCTCGCGGTGCCGAGCGGATCGCGGGTGCGCATCGATTACCTCGACGAGAGCGCGCCCGCGGTGTCCGTGCGCCTGCAGGAGGTCTTCGGCCTCGCCGCGACGCCGCGGATCGGCGGCGGGCGGGTGCCGATCACCTTCAAGCTGCTCTCGCCCGCGCAGCGCCCCGTGCAGGTGACGCGCGATCTGGCAAGCTTCTGGCGCGGCGCCTACGCCGAGGTGCGCAAGGATCTGCGGGGCCGATATCCGAAGCATTACTGGCCCGAGAATCCCCTGGAGGCGCAGGCCGTGAGAGGCGTGCGGCGGCGAAATTAAGCCGGTACACTGCGCGTCCATCCCGCATTGCACTCGGGCGCCCGGCACGCGTTGCTCCCTGAGATCCGCATTGGCGAAGTCGGAGGAGCTTCAGAGAGCCGCCTCCGCGACGTGGAAGCGGCACTGGGAAAAGCACCGGGAGACGGCGCGGTTTTGCCGGGTGAGGCGCAGTAGAGACTCAAGCGTTCTGACGGATCGTCAATTATCGATGATGACGAAGCCTTTGGATGCCGCCGCACCCGCGCCGGCGATCGACATTCGGTTCGGGCAGGTGGGGCTGATCCAGGTTCGGATCCGGTCGACCGATCCGGGCGCGATTCTCGACGAGCTGACCGGCCGCGTCGCGAGCGCACCGCTGTTCTTCCAGCGCACGGGGGTGTGTCTGGACCTGACCGTGCTCGGCAGAGACCCCCAGGTCGAGGAGATGCGAGCGGTGATGGACGCGGTGCGTCGCGCGGGGATGCTGCCCGTAGGGCTGGTCGGCAGCTCCGCCGCGGTCGAGGCGCTCTCGGCGACTCTGGAGCTGCCCGTGCTCGCGCCCTTCCGGCCGCAGGCTCAGGCGGTTCCGGTCGTGCAGCCGGCGGAGCGCGTGGAGCCCGGAATCCCGGCCTTGATGCAACACCAGCCGGTGAGGTCGGGGCAGCGCGTGTACGCGCGCAGCCGCGATCTGGTCGTCACCGCCACCGTCGGGGCCGGAGCCGAAGTCATCGCCGACGGCTGTGTGCACGTCTATGGCTCCTTGCGCGGGCGCGCGGTGGCGGGAGCGCGGGGAGACACCAGCGCGCGGGTGTTCTGTCAGGATTTCCACGCGGAGCTGGTCTCCGTCGCGGGCGTATTCCGGGTGTTCGAGAGCTTGCCGCCGGAGCTCGCGGGCAAGCCGGTGCAGGCGTGGCTGGATGGCGACGATTTGCGTTTCGCACGCCTGGGTGGCTGAATCATCGCGCGTCAACAGCAAGTCAGTGAGCCGGCCGGGGCCGCCGTATCTTCCTGGGGCATCGCTCCTCGGGCAGGCGGCTCTCAGAGCACCGGCGGGGTCCAATCCAGTCGCAGGGCTGGCCGCTCGGAGCGCCGCAGGCGAGTTCGAGCCAATAGATAATCGGAGACGATTTTGACCGAGATCATCGTGGTGACTTCAGGCAAGGGCGGTGTCGGCAAGACGACCACCTCGGCCAGCGTGGCATGCGGGCTCGCCCGGCGCGGCAAGCGCGTCGCGGTGATCGACTTCGACATCGGGCTGCGCAATCTCGATCTCATCATGGGTTGCGAGCGGCGGGTCGTCTACGACTTCGTCAACGTGATCCAGGGCGACTGCACGCTGAAGCAGGCGCTCATCAGGGACAAGCGCCTCGAGACCCTGCACGTGCTCGCCGCCTCGCAGACGCGCGACAAGGATGCGCTGACCGCCGAGGGCGTGCGCCGAGTGCTCGATGAGCTGATAGCCGACGGCTTCGACTACATCCTGTGCGACTCTCCCGCCGGCATCGAGAAGGGCGCCCACCTTGCGATGTACTACGCCGACCGGGCGGTGGTGGTCGTGAATCCCGAAGTCTCCTCGGTCCGCGATTCCGATCGCATCCTGGGGCTGCTCGCCAGCAAGACGCAGCGCGCGGAACAGGGCAACGGCGGCGTCAAGGAACATCTTCTGCTGACGCGGTACAACCCCAGACGGGTCGCGAGCGGAGAGATGATGAGTGTCGAGGACGTGAAGGAGATTTTGGGGCTCGATGTGATAGGCGTGGTGCCGGAGTCGCCGGACGTCCTCGCGGCATCCAATGCCGGCGTCCCGGTGATCCTCAACGACGAAAGCGATGCTTCCCTCGCCTACGACGATGCCGTGGCGCGGCTGCTCGGCGAGAGCCTGCCGCTGCGGTTCCTCGAGGAGCCGAAGCGAGGCTTCTTCGCCCGCATGTTCGGAGGCTGACATGGGGCTGCTCGCTCTCTCCCGCCGCACGCCCTCCTCGGCCAGCGTCGCCAAGGAGCGCCTGCGCATCATCGTCGCGCAGGAGCGCAGCGCGCGCGGCGGTCCGGACTACCTGCCGCTGCTCAGGCGGGAGCTCCTGCAGGTCATCCACAAGTACGTCAACGTCGACCCGGAGGCGGTCCAGATCAACCTCGGCAAGGAGGAGGGTCACGAGGTGCTGGAGCTCAGCGTAGCCCTGCCGGAGAAGACCCGGGCTTAGCGCGCGGCCAGCCGAGACGGCGAGGCGACGGAGGAAGCCTGCGCCGCGGCCGCTTCGTGGTAGCTTCACGCCGCGTGCCGCGATCCGCGGCAGATCGGAGTCCCGGCGATGACGCGAATCGCACCAAGAGCCGCCCTTCTCGCTCTCCTGTCCGCCGGCGCGGCGTGCCTCACGGGAACGGCCGCCGCGGCCACCGCTGCCTCCGCCGCGAGCCCCGCGGCCTCGTCTTTGCACGGCCTGATGAAGGCCGAGTGGCTGCGGGAGATGCGCGAAGACCCGCTCGAGGCTTCCGCCGACGGATTTCATCAATATGACGGGCTCTGGCCCGACGTGAGCCTCGCCGCCCTCGCCCGGGAGCATCAGGAAGACATCCGGACGCTGAAGGATCTCGCGGCCATCGATCGCGCCAGCCTCGCCGGCGAGGACCGGATCAGCTACGACCTCTTCGCGTACCGCTACCGCATGCGGGTGCAGGGTTACGAGCTGAAGGCTTACCTGATGCCCGTGAATGAGCTCGAGGGCATCCAGACCCTGCAGACTCTCACGCACACCCTGCGCTTCCAGAACGCGGCCGACTACCGCAACTTCGTGCAGCGCCTGCGGACTTTCAAGCCGTACATGGACGAGACGATCGCGCTCCTCAGGCAGGGCGTGAAGGAAGGCATGACGGAGCCGCAGGTGGTCATGAAGCGGGTTCCGCACCAGATCGCGGCCTACGTCGTGGCCGATCCGGCGAAGAGTCCGCTCTACGGGCCCTTCAGGAACATGCCGGACATCATTCCGCCGGCCGAGCAGGCGCAACTGCGCGAGCAGGCGAAGGCGGCGATCGCGGCGCAAGTGACGCCGGCGTACCGGGAATTCCAGCGCTACTTCGAGCACGGCTATCTGCCGCATTGCCGCACCAGCATCGCGGCCGAGGCGCTGCCGAACGGCAAGGCGTACTACGCGTTCCAGGTGCGGCAGTACACCACCACCGATCTCACGCCCGATCAGATACACGCCATGGGCCTGCGCAAGGTCGCGCAGATCCACGCGCAGATGGAGCAGGTGTTCGAGCAGGTCGGCTTCAAGGGCAGCTACAAGGACTTCGTGCACTACCTGCGCACCAGCCCGCGCTTCTACTACAGGAAGCCGCGGCGCCTCCTGGAAGCGTACCGCGCCGCCGCCAAGCGCGTGGACCCGCTGCTCGTGACCGAGTTCCCGGTCTGGATCCTGCCGCGGGTCCCCTATGGCGTGCGCCCGATCCCCGCCTCGCTCGCTCCCGACACCTATCCGGCCTACTCGGTGCCGCCCGCCGGCGACGGCAGCGTCGCCGGCTACATGGCCGTCAATCTGTACAAGCCGGAGAGCCGGCCGAAGTACGAGATCCAGGTGCTCACGTGCCACGAGGCCCGGCCCGGCCATCAGCTGCAGATCCCGATCGAGATGGAGCTGAAGAATCTGCCCGACTTCCGCCGCTTCGACTATTACAGCTCGTTCGGCGAGGGCTTGGCGCACTACACGGAGACGCTCTGCGATCAGATGGGGCTCTACAAGGATCCCTACTCGAAGTTCGGCTATCTCGATTTCCAGATGTGGCGTGCCGTCAGGCTCGTCGTCGACACGGGCATCCACTCCGAAGGCTGGACGCGCGCGCAGGCGGTGCGCTATTTCGAGGACAACAGCGCGCTCAGCGAGCAGAACATCAACACCGAGGTCGACCGCTATATCGCCTGGCCCGGGCAATCGCTCTCCTACATGATCGGTGAGCTCGACATCCAGCGGCTGCGGCAGAAGGCCGAGGACGAGCTGGGGGCGCGGTTCGACATCAAGGACTTCCATGCCGCGGTGCTGAAGCACGGCGCCCTGCCGCTCGCGATCCTCGACGAGGTGGTGGACCGCTGGATGCGGGATCAGCGCAGCGCGACGGTGGCGGATGCGCCGGCCGCGGATTGAGAGGGCTCCGGCAGCGGCTCCGCCAGGCCGACCATAGTGTCGGCCACGCCTGGAGCCGCCGGCGGAGCCTGGGTCCGTCAGGGACGTCGTGTCATCATTGCGTCCGGCATCAAGCCGGGGCACGAGTGAATCCATGAGCACGAGACTGGCAACCGCGGTGTTCCTGCTTTTGACGGCGGTCTGCATCGGGCCTGCGCCCGCGGCCGATGCGCCGGCGGTGACCGCGGCGGGAATCCCGCTCGATGCGCCGTGGAAGGTCAGGATCTACGAGCTCGCCCATGCGAAGTTCCTCCATCCGGCCTGGGGCTGGCAGCATTCCGAGCGCGACTACCTGATGGCGGTGCGGCTCGCGCGGGGCGATGACCTGCACGTCGATACCGACGTGTTGTTCGCCGCGGCCTTCCTGCACGACATGGCGGCGTTCATGCCCTGCAAGGGCCCGAAAATGGAGCACGGCGAATGCGCGGCGCTGCAGGCGGGAGCGATGCTGCGCGGCACCGGTTTTCCGATGCGCAAGCTCGCGGCAGTGCAGGCCGCCGAGCGCGGACACATGTTCTACAGCGATCCCGGCAGCGACCCCGATGCCATTGTGCTGCATGACGCCGACTCCCTGAATTTTCTGGGCGATCTCGGCGCGGCGCGCCTCATCGCGCTCACCGGCGAGAAGGCGCCGAGCTTCGCGCCCGCGGTGAAGACACTGCGGAAATTCCTCGGCGAGATTCCACCCAGGCTCATCACCCGAACGGCGCGGCGAATCGGCGTCCGGCGCGCGGCGGAGCTGCGCGCCTTCCTCGACAGGCTGCAGGCCGAGACCTCCGGCGGGAAGGCGATGTAGCGGTGCAGGGGGCCGGCTGGCAGTTCTGGATCGACCGCGGCGGCACCTTCACGGACATCGTCGCGCGGGCGCCCGACGGCAGTCTGCGCACCGGCAAGCTGCTTTCGGAGAACCCGGGCCAGTATGCCGATGCCGCGGTCGAAGGGATCCGCCGCATCCTCGGTCTGCGCAGCGGCTCGCCGATTCCGGCCGGCGTGATAACGGCGGTCAAGATGGGCACGACCGTGGCGACGAACGCGCTGCTGGAGCGCCGGGGCGCGCGCACCCTTCTCGCCATCACGAGCGGCTTCGCCGACGCGCTGCGCATCGGCTATCAGAACCGGCCGAGGCTGTTCGACCGGCACATCGTCCTGCCCGAGCTGTTGTATGAGCGCGTGATCGAGGTCGAGGAGCGGTTGAGCGCCGAGGGCGAGATCCTGATCCCCATCGACGTGGAGAAATCGCGTGCGGCGCTGCAGCGCGCCCATGCGGACGGCATACGTGCGGTCGCGATCGTCTTCATGCACGGCTATCGCTTCCCGCGGCATGAGCGTGCTCTTGCGGACCTCGCGCGCGGGATCGGCTTCACCCAGGTGTCCGTGAGCCACGAAGTCAGTCCGCTCGTGAAGCTGGTCGGACGGGGTGACACCACGGTCGTCGACGCATACCTTTCCCCGGTGCTGCGCAACTACGTCGACCAGGTGGCCGCCGAGTTGGGAAAGAGTGTGCGGCTCCTCTTCATGCAGTCGAACGGCGGGCTCGTGGAGGCCCGCAGATTCCATGGCAAGGACGCGATCCTCTCCGGGCCCGCGGGAGGCATCGTCGGCATGGCTCGCACCGCCACCGAGGCCGGAGCGGAGCGTGTCATCGGCTTCGACATGGGTGGCACGTCGACCGACGTGTCGCACTATGCCGGCGAGCTCGAGCGTACGTTCGAAACTCTCATCGCGGGCGTGCGGATCCGAGCGCCGATGATGCACATACATACGGTCGCGGCGGGCGGCGGCTCGATCTGCCGTTTCGACGGCATCCGGCTGCGGGTCGGCCCGGAGTCCGCCGGCGCGATCCCCGGGCCTGCATGCTATCGGCGCGGCGGACCGCTCACGGTCACCGACTGCAACGTGATGCTGGGGCGGCTGCAGGCCGACTACTTTCCGCACGTGTTCGGGCCGCGGGGCGATGGACCGATCGACATCGCGGCCGTGGAGAGCCGGTTCGGCGCGATGGCCGAGGAGGTGGCGCGAGCGACCGGGGTGCGCAGGTCGCCCCACGAGCTGGCGCAGGGCTTCCTGCGCATCGCCGTGGAGAACATGGCCAACGCCATCAAGCAGATCTCCATCCAGCGGGGCCATGACGTCACGGAGTACACGCTGGCGTGCTTCGGAGGCGCGGGCGGGCAGCACGCCTGTCTGGTGGCCGATGCGCTCGGAATGCGCCGGATCCTCATCCATCGGCTGGCCGGCGTGCTGTCGGCGTATGGCATGGGCCTCGCGCAGCTGCGAGTGCTCGAGCAAAGGGCAGTGGAGGCACCGCTCGCGGATACCCTGCGTCCGCAGCTGCAGCGCATCCTGGCCGAGCTCGAGCGGGCAGGCACCGCGAAGATGACCGCCCAGGGCGTCGCAGCAAGCGACATCACCGTGCTGCGGCATCTGCACCTGAAGTATGAAGGGACGGACCTGGCGCTCGTCACTCCCTTCGCGGAGGCCGGCGCGGCCGCCGAAGCGTTCGCTGCAGCACATCGGGCCCGGTTCGGCTTCGATGCGCCGGGCCGGCGACTGATCGTGGAGGCGGTCTCGGTCGAAGTCGTCGGCGGCGGCGAAGCGCAGAGCAGCTCGACGCTGTGGCCGGCGCAATGCACCTCGCCTCCGCCCGTGCGTGCGACGCGGCAGGTCTGGTTCGGCGCCGCGGCGGCCGCGACGCCGATCCATTCGCGTGATGACCTGCGGTTCGGGCACGAGATCGCCGGTCCGGCCGTGATCACC
>DASZYK010000234.1:0-17471 GCA_035545455.1 Steroidobacteraceae bacterium | reverse complement strand
GCCGCCGCCCACCAGTAGGTGGCGGGATTGTTCATCTGAAACGGGCTCTGGCCGAGCACCATGCGCGGATCATTGCCGGCGAGGTTGAAATTGACGTACGTCGGGACGGCATTGCCGTTCTGATCGCCCTCCTGAGTGAATGCGGTCATGCTGACCATGTCGGCGTGCGACTTGACGTACTGGACGTCGCCGCTCAGGGAAAACCGCTCGGTGGGCGACCAGGCGAGACTGGTCGTGAAGAACTCGGTCGAGTGGTGGTCCTTCTCGAACCGGGTGTCGAGCTGGGGGGTGATGCCGACAGTGCCGGCGTACACGACGCCGCTCGGGCTGATGCCGGTGTAGCTCGCGGCCGGAGGGTTCGGCGCGGTTCCGTAGAGCGCGCCGCCCGAGGGGCCGTTGATGTAGGCGCCGTAGTCGCCCTCGGTGTATTCCAGGTTCTGCGGATTGTCCTTGGTCTGGAAGGCATGCGCCGTGAAGAGCCAGTGATCGTTCGGCGACTGCCACTGCAAGACTCCGTCGAGCGCCTGGCGATTCTGGCGCCAGTCGAGCCGGCGCCAGCCGATGGAGTTCGGCACCCAGACCGTGGCGCCCGCCGGCTTGCCGCCCTCGGCCTGCGGCAGGATCTGACCGACGTAGTCGCCGAGCTGAATGCTGTCGGTGCGGTTGCCCTGCTGCGCATAGGTTCCCGACAGGAGCACCCCGACCCGGCCGATGCCGGTGTCCCAGTAGCTGCTCCAGAGCCCGTTGACCGTGGGGAATCCCTTCTTGATCATGTCCCCGTAGTCGTAATCGGCGGAGAAGGCGGTCAGATTGCGGCGGCTGTTGAGGGGCTTGCGGGTCTGCATGTCGATGACGCCGCCGATGCCGCCCTCGATCTGATCGGCCGTCGGGCTCTTGTAGACATTGATGCCCGCCAGCAGGTCGGGCGAGATGTCCTCGAAGCTGATCTCCCGGCCGTCGTTCGCCGAGAAGATATCCTCGCCGTCGATCTCGCTTTTCACCCACGAGAGTCCGCGGATGAAGACGTTGCCGCCGGAATCGGTGAGACGCGCCGGATCACGGTTGTTGTCGGTGCGCTCGATCATCACGCCGGGGATGCGCTGCAGGGCCTCCGCGACGCTGCGGTCGGGCAGCGCGCCGATGTCCTCCGCACTGACGGAATCGACGATCTGCGGCGCGAGCCGCTTGATCGCCGCCGCGCTCATCAGACTCTGGCGCAGACCGGTGACGACGACTTCCTGAAGGACTTCGTTCTTCTGCGCGCTCTTGGGTTGCGCGGCCGAATCGGCAGGCGGCTGAGCACTGCCGGTCGCCTTGTCGGACGAGGGCTGACCCTGCGCATGCGCGGCAGCGCCGGAGAGCGCGAGCACCAGCGCCAGGGCCGAGGCGGCCGCGGGCACACGCAACGGCATGCCTCGTCCGGGGCTCGCGATGGAACGTTGGCTGCGGTGGTTCGAACGGTTTGCCACGATATTCCCCCTTTGGATGTCGATGGCTCTATCGATCAGTCGACGCCGCGGCGGATGACGACAGCGCTGTCGCCGATGTCGTCAGGCCGAGTCATGCGTCTTCACGTGAAAAGCAGTTGGACCCCCACTGAACCGAGCGCGCGGTTTCTAGTGCGTCATGCGTCGCGCTCGAACGACCCTATGGTCCTAGGTTACCGCTGTCATTGTTCGCGCTACCAATGCGAAGTATGATTCGAACCATACGAAAACCCGTATAGCTTTCGTCCATGGCACTGGAGTCGGAGGGGGTATGTCGCGCAATCCCGGGATCCGGTCATTCCTGCGCAGGCGCTTGAATATACGGCACATTGCGCTCATGGCGCAGCTGGATGACGCCCGCTCCGTGGTCCGGGCGGCAGAAGCGGCCGGTATGTCTCAGCCCGCCGCCTCGACTCTTCTGAAGGGCTTCGAGGAGGCGCTCGATGTCCCGTTGTTCGACCGCCACGCGCGGGGTATCGCCCCCACTCCG
Source organism: Steroidobacteraceae bacterium (assembly GCA_035545455.1). Classification (GTDB taxonomy): domain Bacteria; phylum Pseudomonadota; class Gammaproteobacteria; order Steroidobacterales; family Steroidobacteraceae; genus 13-2-20CM-66-19. The sequence continues at coordinate 15,494 of DASZYK010000234.1, read as the reverse complement.
TACGGGGAGATCCTCGTGCGCCATGCGCGCGCCATCCTCGCCGAGATCGACAAGGTCCAGGAGGAGATCGCGAGCCTGAAGTCCGGTCTCTCGGGCCAGGCCTCGGTGGGGACCGTCACCACCCCGGCGACCAATCTGGTGCCGCTCGCCGTGGGCCTCCTGAAAAAGAAGCATCCGCGCCTGCTCGTCAGCGTCGACGTCGATCACAGCCGGCCGCTGATCGAGCGGCTGCTCGGCGGACAGCTCGACATGGTCGTGGCCCGCCTGCTCGACTCCCGCGGCGCCGGCGAGCTGCAATTCGAGCCGCTCGGGGAGGAATCGCACGCGGTCATCGCGGGGGGTGGGCATCCGCTCGCCGGCGCGACCGGCATCGTGCTGCAGGATCTGCTCGGGCAACCCTGGATCCTGCCGCCGCCGGGCAGCATCCTGCGGGATCGGCTGGCAACGGTTTTCCTGCAGCGGGGCCTGCCCATGCCGGCGAACGTCGTGCAGACACAGTCCCTGCCGGTGGTTCTCGGGCTGCTGCGCAGCACGGATGCGGTCGTGCCGCTGCCGAGCGAGGCGCTGCAGCCGCTGTGCGATTCCGGGTTTCTCTCGGTGTTGATCGAGGACCTCGGCGTCACGATGAGTCCATTCGGCATCATCACGCGCCGCAAGCACGCGCTCTCTGCGGGCGCGCAGGCACTCCTCGATGCGATCCGCACCACGGCGCGAACGCTCTTTCCCACGGTGCCCGCCATCGACGGCAGCGAGAGCTCCTTGGCGCTCGGCGGCTGAGAGCCGCGCCGGATGATTGAGCGCCGGGCTCTGTTAGCGCTATCATTTCGGCCTGGCTCGGCACCGGGAGAAGCACCTTCATGTCGCATCCGATCTCGCGAGTGAGCAGCCGTTGCGAGAGCCGCCCGGCGCCCGCGGCACGGGCCCTTCTGCTCGCGAGCGCGGCGGCATGCCTGCTCGCATCGCGGATCGCCGGTGCCGGCACCGCGACCAGCGGCGGTCTCACCCCTCCTCCCCCGGAGGACGGCTATCGTCTCTGGCTGCGCTACGTTCCCGTGAAGGGCGAATGGCTCTCGCGTTATCGCGCGGCCGCCACGGAGCTGGTCGGCGCCGATTCCGCGTCCTCCCCTACGCTGCACGCCGCTCGAGCGGAGCTGCTGCGGGGCCTGACGGGAATGCTGGGCGCCCCGCCGAGTCTGACCGACGAAGTGACACGGGATGGCGCGATTCTCTTCGGGACCCCGCAGTCGTCCGCTCTGGTGAAAGGCCTCTCGCTCGACCTGAGGCACTTGGGCTCGCAAGGGTATCTCATCCGCTCGGTCACGGCTCACGGCCACCGCGTCACCGTCATCGCGGCGAATACCGACATCGGCGTGCTCTACGGCGCCTTCCGCTTCCTGCGTCTGCTGCAGACGCGAGAGTCCGTCGCGCATCTCGATATCGCCTCGCGCCCGAAGATCCGCCGCCGCGTGCTCGATCACTGGGACAATCTGAACGGCACGGTGGAGCGCGGGTATGCCGGCGACTCGCTATGGCAATGGCAGAGCCTGCCGGAGCACCTCTCCCCGCGATACACCGACTATGCGCGCGCCTGCGCCTCCATCGGGATCAACGGCGCCGTCCTCAACAACGTCAATGCCAGTCCCTTCATCCTCACGCCGCTCTACCTGCGCAAGGTCGCGGCGCTCGCTGGCGCGCTGCGCCCGTACGGCGTCAGGGTGTACCTCTCCGTGCCATTCAGCGCTCCCGTGACACTGGGGAAGCTGAAGTCCGCCGACCCTCTCGATCCCCGGGTACAGGCCTGGTGGCGCGCCAAGATCGGCGAGATCTACCGCGACGTTCCGGACTTCGGCGGCTTCCTGATGAAGGCCAACTCCGAGGGACAGCCCGGGCCGGAGGATTACGGACGCACCCAGGCGCAGGGCGCCGACATGCTCGCGCAGGCGCTCGCCCCGCATGGCGGCATCGTCATGTGGCGCGCGTTCGTCTACACGACGGGCAGCAACTCGGAGGACCGCGCCAGGCAGGCCTACGACACCTTCGAGCCGCTCGATGGCAAATTCGCGGACAACGTGCTGGTGCAGGTGAAGAACGGGCCGATCGACTTCCAGCCGCGCGAGCCGTTCCACCCGCTCTTCGGCGCGATGCCGCACACCAACGTGATGCTCGAGCTGCAGGTGACCAAGGAATACCTCGGGCAGCAGACGAGCTTCGTCTACCTGGGGCCGCTCTACGAGGAGGCGCTGCGCGATGACACCTGGGCCAGGGGCGAGGGATCGACTGTGGCGCGGGTCATCGACGGGTCTCTTTACGGTGAGCGGCTGACGGCGATCGCCGGAGTGGCCAACACCGGCTCCGACCGCAACTGGTGCGGATCGATCTTCAACCAGGCCAACTGGTACGTCTTCGGCCGGATGGCGTGGAACCCGGATCTCTCGGCGCGGCGGATCGCCGGGGAGTGGGTCAGGATGACCTTCACCAACGACCCGCGCTTCGTCGGGCCCGTGGTGCGGATGATGATGGGATCGCGCGAGGCCGCGGTCGACTACATGACGCCGCTGGGACTGGCGAGCCAGATGGCCGCCGGCACGCACTACGGCCCGGGCCCGTGGGTGGCGCCCGCGAAGGGCATGCCGCCCGACTGGAGCAGCACCTATTACAGCCGCGCCGACGCGCGGGGCATCGGCTTCGATCGGACGGCGTCCGGCAGCGACGCTCTGGCGCAGTATGCCCCGCACGTTGCCGCGGAATACGGCAGTCTCGCGACCTGTCCGGAGAATCTCCTCCTCTGGTTCCATCACCTGCCCTGGGATTACCGGCTGCGCTCGGGACGCACGCTGTGGGACTCCCTGGTGCTGCATTACCAGCGCGGCGTCGATTGGGTCGAGCAGGCGCGCAAGACCTGGAGCGGCCTGTCGCCGTACATCGATCCGCAACGCTTTCGCCTGACGGCAGACTACCTTGCGATCGAGGAAAGAGACGCTGAATGGTGGCGCGACGCGAGCATCGCCTACTTCCAGTCGATCTCGCACCTGCCGCTGCCAGCCGGCGTCACGCCGCCTCCGGATACCCTGCGGCACTACGAAGCGTTCTGCGTTCCCTTCGTCGACGGCGCATCGGGGCGGCCGGCCTGCCCGCCCGCCGATATCGAGGCACCCCCATGAGCTTTCTCTTGCGGCGCGAAGTGCCGCCGTCCGGACGGGGTTCGCGTCTTCGCGAGCTCCGCAAGTCCTGCGCGCAGCGCATCACGATGCCTTCACCAATCCCACATGGAGCCGTCCTCCAGACGCGCGATCGGCAGCTGCCTGGGACTGTAGGGATAGCGTTGCGCGAGCTTCTCGTCGATGGTGACGCCGTGCCCCGGACTTTCCCCGCAGTGAAGCCGGCCGTCGCGCCAGACGTAGTCGTGGGGAAAGACCTCATCCGTCTGCTCGCAGTGGCGCATGTACTCCTGGATGCCGAAGTTGGGCACCCACGTGTCGAAGTGCAGCGCCGCTCCCATGGTGACCGGCGAAAGATCGGTCGCCCCGTGAAATCCGGTGCGCACCTGGTGCATCGCGGCGAAGTCGGCGATGCGGCGCACGTGAGTGATGCCGCCCGCGTGCACGATCGTCGAGCGGATGAAGTCGATGAGCCGCCCCTCGATGAGGCGCTTGCAGTCCCAGATGGAGTTGAATACTTCCCCCACCGCGAGCGGTGTCACCGAGTGGCGGCGGATGAGCTCGAACCCGTCGGGATTGTCCGCCGGCGTCGCATCCTCCAGCCAGAAGAGCCTGTAAGGCTCGAGGTCGCGGGCGAGCCGCGCCGCCTCCACGGGCGTCAGGCGATGATGCGCGTCGTGCAAGAGCTCGACCGCACGTCCGTGATCGGAGCGCAACCGCTCGAAGAGCTTCGGCACGATGTCGAGATAGGCGGGCGTCGACCATTCCGTCTCGAGCGGCAGCTCGCTCTCCGCAGGCTCGTACGCGTCCTTCAGCCGCGAGACGCCATAGGGCTTCTTGATTCCCGGAACGCCGCACTGGGCGCGCACCGCGCGATAGCCCATGGAGATGTACCGCGCCACCTCGGCGCTCGCCTCCTCGATGTCGCGCCCATTCGCGTGCCCATACACGAGCACGCCCTCGCGCGAGCGACCGCCGAGCAGACGGTAGAGCGGCAGGCCCGCCATCTTGCCGAGGATGTCCCAGAGCGCCACGTCCACGGCGGCGATGGCCGACATGGTCACGGGCCCGCGCCGCCAGTAGGCGCCGCGGTAGAGGAACTGCCACGTGTCCTCGATCCGTCCGGCGTCGCGCCCGATGAGGTTGGGAATCACGTGGTGCTCGAGGTACGCCGCCACGGCGAGCTCGCGCCCGTTGAGCGTCGCATCGCCGAGACCGAACACGCCCGAGCGCGTCTCGATCCTGAGCGTGACGAAATTGCGCCCCGGACAGGTGACGATGACGCGCGCGGCGACGATCTCCCGGTCACGCGCGGAGGAGCCTCGGAGACCCGCTCCCGCGGGAGCCGGCTCTGCGGGCAACGACTCGGACTGAGGATTGGCCATGAAAAATAACTCCAGGTGGAAATCCGGCACTCTGCATCCGGACCGCCTGTTTCCCGCGGACCCCGGCACGCGCGCCGTCGCACGCGAACTTTACAACACCGTGCGCGCCCTGCCCATCATCAGCCCGCACGGCCACACCGACCCGCGCTGGTTCGCCGACAACGCGCCCTTCAGCGATCCGGTGTCGCTGCTTCTGACGCCCGATCACTACATCACGCGCATGCTCTACAGCCAGGGCCTGAGCCTCGAGGAGCTCGGTGTGACCGCGCTCGGCGCCGGCGCGCGATCCGGCGCCGCTCTCGATCCGCGCGCGGTCTGGCGGAAGTTCGCCGCGCACTATCATCTCTTTCGCGGCACCCCGACACGGCTCTGGCTCGATTGGGTGCTGACCGCGGTGTTCGAAGCCGAGGCGCCTCTCACCCCGGCGAATGCCGACCGCACGTACGAGCGCATCGCGGAGCATCTCGCGCGGGAGGCATTCCGCCCGCGGGCGCTCTTCGAGTCCTTCGGCATCGAGGTGCTCGCCACCACCGAATCGCCGCTCGATGATCTCTCGGCGCACGCCGCGATCCGCGCGAGCGGCTGGAAGGGCCGCATCATCACCGCCTATCGGCCCGATCCGGTGGTCGATCCGCAAGCCCCCGGTTTCGCCGCGAGCCTCGCCCGGCTCGGTGAGATCACCGGCGAGGATCCGCATTCCTGGCGGGGATACCTCGCCGCGCACCGCAAGCGGCGCGCCTTCTTCGCGCAGATGGGCGCCACATCCACCGACCACGGCCACCCGACGGCGAGGACGGCCGATCTGAGCGACCGCGAAGCCGAGACCCTCTTCGGCCGCGTCGTGCGCGCATCCGGCGGCACGGTGGACGAGGCCGATGCGGAAGCCTTCCGCGCCCAGATGCTCACCGAGATGGCCCGGATGAGCCTCGAGGACGGCCTCGTGCTGCAGATCCACCCCGGCTGCTGGCGCAATCACAACACCCCGCTCCACCGGCGTTTCGGCCCCAACATCGGCGCCGACATCCCGGTTCGCACCGACTACGTGGGCGCGCTCCGGCCGCTCCTCAACCGCTTCGGCAGCGAGCGCTCCCTGACGATCATCGTCTTCACGCTCGATGAGTCCACCTACAGCCGCGAGCTCGCCCCCCTCGCCGGCCACTACCCCGCGCTCAAGCTCGGCCCCGCATGGTGGTTCCACGACAGCCCCGAGGGCCTGATGCGCTTCCGCGAGCAGACCACCGAGACCGCGGGCTTCTACAACACCGTCGGCTTCAACGACGACACCCGCGCCTTCTTCTCCATTCCCGCCCGCCACGACGTGGCCCGCCGCATCGACTGCGCCTTCCTGGCGCGCCTCGTAGCCGAGCATCGCCTCCCCCAGGACGAAGCCGTCGAAGTCGCGCATGCCCTCGCCTACGACCTCCCCAAACGAGCCTACAAGCTCTGACACCAGGCAAAAGGGTGATGAGCGGGCGTAGCGCAAGATGCCTCTCGGCCGGACGCTGATCGCCGGGACGGCGATCCGCGAGCCTCCATGGACGGATCCACGGCGTTCTGGCCGAGAGGCATCTTGCGATGCGCCCTCGTCAGCCTGATGGCAAAACCGCCGGCTCGAGCCGAGGCACGAGCGCGTGAATGACTCCCAACGCCAGGACGTACATGCACCCCGCAATGACGAAGAGCAGCGCATAGCTCCCCGTCGCCTGCAACAGATACCCCACACCAGTCGACACCAGCGCTCCCGACACCGCCCCCGCGAACCCGCCCAGCCCCACGACCGACGCCACCGCCGTGCTCGGATACAGATCCGACACGGTCGTCAGCAGATTCGCCGACCACCCCTGGTGCGCCGCCGTCGCCAGCCCGATGATCGCCACCGCGCCCCACATCCCGTGAATCCGCGGCGCGAGCACGATCGGCGTGACCGCCAGCGCGCAAAGCAGCATCGCGCCCTTGCGCGCCGCATTGGCGCTCCACCCCATTCTCATCAGCCGGCCGGCGATCCAGCCGCCCGCGACGCTGCCGATGTCCGCCATCACATAGATGGCGACCAGCGGCGGCCCGAGCCCGGTGAGATTCAAGCCGTAGCGGTGATGCAGGAATTTGGGCAGCCAGAAGAGCAGGAACCACCACACCGGGTCGGTCAGGAACTTGCCGGCGGCGAATGCCCACGTCTGCCGGTGGCGCAGCAGATGACGCCACCGCACCCGCTGCTGCGGGCCGCGCTGCTGCGCCTCTTCGCTTCGGCCGTCGGCGCTCTTCACCGCCCCTGCAGCCTCCGACTCGCCGCGGATGTGCTCGAGCTCGCGCGCGCAGACCGCCGGGTGCCGCTGCGGTGCGCGATAATATGAAAGCCAGGTCACGAGCCAGAGCGCGCTGAGGACACTCGTGAGCAGAAAGCCCGAGCGCAGTCCCCACAACGACACCGCGACCGGCACCGCGATCGGCGCCAGCACCGCCCCGATGTTCGAGCCCGCGTTGAAGATTCCCGTGGCGAGCGCCCGCTCCCGCCGCGGAAACCATTCCGCCACCGTCTTCACGGCCGCCGGGAAGTTGCCCGCCTCGCCGAGTCCGAGCGCGAACCGGCACGCGGCGAATGCGAGCACCGTGCGCGCGAGCGCGTGACTCGCTGCCGCGGCGCCCCATATGCCGATGGCCAGCGCATAGCCGATGCGCGTGCCCAGCCGGTCGATCACCGCCCCCGCGAACACCAGCCCGATGGCATAAGCGGCCTGGAAGGCGGTGACGATGTAGCCGTAGTCGACCTCCGTCCAGCCGAGCGCGTGGCCGAGGCTCGGCGCGAGGACGCCGAGCACCTGGCGGTCGATGTAGTTGAGGGTCGTCGCCCAGAAGAGGAGCGCGCAGATGCGCCACCGGACGCGCCCGACACTCGTCATCCGCTGCGCGGGACTGACGGGGTTCGCCAACATGGGCGAACCCCGTCCGTGAAGCGGCGCCAGGCACCGATGGCAGGATCAAAACTTCGCACGGAACCCGATCATGAGCTCACGCCCCGGATTGTATTCCGTGAAAGTGGCATTGGGAAACTGGAAGTAGCTGCGCTGCTTGGCATCGAAGAGGTTGAGCGCGTCGGCCGTGATCTGAAAGCCCATCGGCCAGTGCAGGAGCTTGCCGATATCGACATACGACGAGAGATCCCATTCCCGGTATGACGCCGCGTAGATCGCCGCCAGCGGGATGCCGTTCTGGTTGAGCCCCGATGACACGTTGGCGGCGTTGTAGACCTCGGACAGCCGCACGCTCACCGGACCATGCTCGTAATAGCCCGTGAGGTTGTACGTATCCGGCGGCACGCCGGTCGCAACGGCCGGTGCCGCGCCGGTGCCGGTCTGGCTGATATGGGTGTAGTTCGCCTGGAAGCCCAGCCCCTCGAAGCCGATGCGGCGGGTGAGAAAATCGAGCGGCTGCACCCAGTCGACCTCCTGTCCGTTCACGGTCAGCACACCGGTGGCGTTGACCTGCTCCGTCAGCACCACCGACGCCGCATCCGGGCCGCCGCGTGAGTCGATGGCCGCCTGCTGCGTCGGAGTGAGCGTGGAGTAAGTGACACCATACGGCGCGAGGGCCGAGAACGGCACCGTGGTGTTGCCGTTCGCGGTGAACCCGGTGATCTTCTTGCGGAAGAGCGCCAGGGCGACATAGCCCTCCTTGCCCGTGTAATACTCGAGACCGAAGTCCAGGTTCTTGGAGATGTACGGCGAGAGCGCCGGATTGCCCACCGTGCCCACGTCCGCCGACGGCGAGCTGAAATTCAGCCCCGGCAGCATGGAGTTCGGGTTCGGCCGCGTCATGGTCTTCGAGGCCGCGAAGCGCGCCAGGAAGCTCGGCATGATGTTGTAGACGAGCTCGAGCGAGGGCAGCGTGTTGTTGTACGAGTTCTCGGTCGTCACGAAGTTGAGGACGTTCGGATAGAAGGCGCCGTCGCACGCGCTCGAGATCCCGGTCTTGCCGCCGCAGAGCTGCGCATTGCGCGGGTCGGGCAGCGAGACCAGGCCGCCGATGTACTGCAGCGTTCGCACCCAGCGGACACCTGCGACATAGCGGAACCCGTGGCCGCGGATGGTGGTATCGCCATTGAATTCCACGTACAGGCCGGTGTCCGAATTGCGCACGTAACCGCCGCTCGCGCCCGTATTCGACGAGCCCGCGGACGGCTCGTTGGCGTGGAACGCGCCGTAGTCGGATGCTGCCGCGAACTTGCTCCAGTCGACCGTGACGAAGCCGGCCGGCCCCGGCATGATGTAACTGGCCAGCGCGCTCTGCGGGATGAGCGAGCCGCGGTAGAGGACCGGGCCCGACATGCCCGTCGAAAAGCCGGTGCCCAGCCCGGGATAGGTCGGATACTTGGCACCCGGCGCCGCCGTGTCGAGGCCCTCACATGGCGGCTGGCTGTTCGGGCTCTGCAGGTAGACGTTCGGATTGTCGCCGCAGACCGCGTTCTGCCACGCCTGGCTGTTGTCGTAGGCGTCGATGTGCCGCCACTGATCGTCGTAGGCGAAGCCGGTCTTCACGTTGAAGGCGCCGCCCCTGCCGAAGCTCACATCGCCCCGGATGCCCTTGGTGGCGGTCGCGCGGCGCTCGTCCTGTATGTTGACGCGGCTGCCGGCCCAGAAGAAGTTCGCCGGATCGTTGAGATTGACGTTCGAGGCGATGACGGGGACGCCCCCGTTGTTGGTGTAGTTGATGGTCACGTCGCCGGGGGTGGTCACCAGCACGCTCGGCACCTCGCGATGGAAGGTGCTCTTGGTGTAGTTCGCCTGAATGTCGCCGCTCAGCCAGTCGTTCGCCCGCCAGTTGAGGCCCGGGTTCGTGCCCCAGAAGTCCGTATCCTCGAAATACGGCCGGTACTCGAGGAAGAACTGCGAGTTCGCGAAGGTGGCGCTCCTGACGACGCAGCCGCTCGTGCAGTCGCCGCGGTCGAAGGTCTCGTTGATCGGGATCATGGCGCCGTTGCGCCCCACCCAGTCCATGTCCTCGCGCGTCAGCACGTTGTGCTCCTTGCCGAACATGTTGTCCATGTAGAAGTGCAGCGAGTCGTTCGGCCGGTACTCCAGGCTGAGCACGCTGTTGTAGCGGTCCTGGGCACCGCGCTCATCGGCGACGCGCCCGAGCCTCGGGATGATGCCGTTGTCGATCTGCGTGATGCTGGCGCCGGGATTCGCGGCGAGCAGGAACGCCTGGTTGATCACGGTGCCGGGCACGAGGCCGTTGCCCGCGGTGGCGGGTACCGTGCCGGGGATGGTCCAGTTGCCGCCGCCGGTGCTGTTGCAGTTGCTCGGCGCCAGGCACTGCGCCTGGGCCGCGGTGACCGCCGGGCTGGTGCCGGAGGCGGGCCGGACCGTGGAGAGCTGAGGATTCGTCCAGCCGATCGTCTCGAACCCGGGGGTATTCACGTTATCGCGCACCACGACGCCGCCGATCAGCGCGCCGAAGCCGTTCTCCCAGGTATTGCTGGCGACCAGGTAGCCGCGCTCGCCCCATGGGCCCGCGTTCTGGCGCTCGGTGCCCTGGACGCCGAAGGCGACGTGCCGTCCCGGGGTATCGAACGGCCGGGCGCTCCTCATGTTGACGGTCCCCGCCGCGCCGCCCTCGAGCATGTCGGCGGAGGAGGTCTTCTGCACCGTGAGGCTGGTGAAGAGCTCCGTCGGGAACATGTTGAGGTCGACCTCCTGGTTGGTGTTCTGCGCATCCGTCGTGCCGGTCGAGGCGATCGCGACCGGCGCGCCGTTCAGGAGCACCTTGGTGAAGTTGGGACCCAGCCCGCGGATCGCGATGTCGACGCCCTGCCCGGTGATGTCACGCACGATGGTGATGCCGGGGATGCGATTGAAGGATTCCGCGATGTTGTTGTCGGGGAACTTGCCGATGTCCTCGGAGTAGATCGAGTCGGTGAAGCCGATGGCATCGCGCTTGGCGGTCGTCGACTTGGCGAGGCTGCCGCGAAAGCCGGTCACCACCACCTCCTGCAGCACGGGCGCCGGGTTGTCGCCGCTCTCGTCGGCAGGCTCCGGGGTGTTCTGCGCGAGGAGCGGATCGGCGCCCACGGCAGTACTGCCGGTGCCATCGGCGGCTGACGCCTGCGCGAGCGCCGGCATCACCGGAGCCGCGAGGCAGATCAGTCCCCCTGCCAGAACGGGACTGAGGCCGGTGACGAGACCTGCATGCGTGAGCGATCGGCTGCCCATGGAGTGCTCCCCTTGTTGGTAGTGGACCCGAACTATTTGAGCGGCCGGATGGTAGCGCTCGCAATAGCGCTTTGCAACGGCGGTGCGGCGGCAGGAGCGAATACGGTGACGGACTGCGCCGGCGGCGACGCGCCGGGCGCGGTTTGGTTTATGATATCGGTACCATCCAGGCCACGTGGCGGAACGCGGGGGGTACCTTGTCGCATCGCAGCAATCCGGGCGCCGGCCGGCGCCATCACCGCGCGCTCGCGGTGGCATCCGTTCTCGCAATGGCCTTCACGGGCCTCGGCGTCCGCGCCGCGGAGAAGCCACTCTATAAGGATCCGCACGCCCCGGTGAATGCCCGGGTCGACGACCTCCTCTCCCGCATGACCCTGCAGGAGAAGATCGCGCAGATCTCCTGCATCTGGCAGCGCAAGGGCGAGGTCGAGGATGCCGACGGGAATTTCGATCCCGCCAGGGCGAGCCGTGTGTTCCCCTACGGGATCGGGCAGGTCGCGCGGCCCAGCGATCGCGTGCCCGGCGAGGCCAACGACCCGCTGCAGAACGTCTTTCGCGACGTCCCGCAGACGGTGGCCTTCGTCAATGCCGTGCAGCACTACTCCATCGATGACACCCGTCTCGGCATCCCCACCCTCTTTCACGGGGAAGGCCTGCACGGCTACATGGCGCGGGACGCCACCAGCTTCCCCCAGGCCATCGCGCTCGGCAGCAGCTGGGATCCCGCGCTCATCACGCAGGTCTTTTCGGTGGTCGCGCGCGAGGCCCGCTCACGCGGCGTGCAGTTGCTGTTGACGCCGGTGATCAATCTGGGGCGCGATCCGCGCTGGGGTCGCATCGAGGAAACCTTCGGCGAGGACCCCTACATCGCCAGCCGAATGGGCGTGGCGGAGGTGCGCGGCCTGCAGGGCGACACCCTGCCCCTCGGTCCCGATCACGTCTTCGCAACGTTGAAGCACATGGCCGCGTACGGCGTGCCGGAAGCCGGCACCAACGTGGGCCCTGCGGAAGTCACCCGACGCACGCTGCTGCAGATGTATTTGCCGGCGTTCCATGACGCCGTCCGGGAGGCGAACGCGCAGGTCGTGATGGCCTCCTACAACGAGATCGGCGGCATCCCCTCGCATGCCAACCGCTGGATGCTGACCGACCTGCTGCGCAACCAGTGGGGGTTCAAGGGCGTGGTGCTCAGCGACTACGAGGGCATCGAGCAGCTCATGTCCCTGCACCACGTCGCCGGCAGCCTGACGGATGCGGCCGCCCTCGCGCTGAAAGCCGGCGTGGACGACGACACGCCGGACGGCGAAGCCTTCGCGAAACTGCCCCAGGCGCTCGACCAGGGGAAAGTCACGCAGGCGGAAATCGATACGGCGGTGCGGCGGGTCCTCAGGCTCAAGTTCCTGGCGGGTCTCTTCGAGCACCCGTATGCAGACGCGCGCTATGCCGAGAAGGTCACGGATGATGCCGCCGCGCGGGCGCTCGCGCTGCAGGCGGCGCAGAAGAGCATCGTTCTGCTCAAAAACGACGGGACGCTGCCGCTCGATGCGCATCGCATCCGGACCCTGGCTGTCATCGGCCCCAACGCGGCGGTTGCGCGGCTCGGCGGCTACTCCGAGGTGCCCGCTCATAGCGTCAGCATCCTGCAGGGCATCCGCAGTCTCGTCGGGCATGAGGTACACGTGGTCTCCGCGCCGGGCGTGCGCTTCCTCGAGAGCGGCGATCAGTACACCGATGAGGTCGTGCTCGCCAAGCCCGAGGAGAACCGCCGGCTCATCCGGCAGGCGGTGCGCGTCGCCCGGCAGGCGGATGAGATCGTGCTCGCCATCGGCACCCGCGGCGCGCTCTGCCGCGAGGGCTGGGCGGACAACCACCTGGGCGATCGCGACAGCCTGAAGCTGGTTCAGCAGCAGCAGCAGCTGGCCGATGCGATGTTCGCGCTCGGCAAGCCCGTCGTCGTGGTGCTCATCAACGGCTGCCCGCTCGCGGTGGATGAGATCGCGAAGAAAGCGAACGCGCTCATCGAGGGCTGGTACCTCGGCCAGGAGGGCGGCACGGCCATGGCGGACGTCCTCTTCGGGAAGACCGACCCGGGAGGCAAGCTCACCGTCACCATTCCGCGGTCCGTGGGCTTCGTGCCCTACAACTACGATGAGAAGCCGAGCGCCCACCGCGGCTATCAGTTCGCCGACAATTCACCGCTCTTTCCGTTCGGCTACGGCCTCTCCTACACCACCTTCGAGGTAGGTCCGCCGGTGCTTTCGGCCGCGACCATTCAGTCGAATGGCACGGTGACCGTCAGCGTCAGCGTGCGCAACACCGGCAAGGTTGCCGGCGATGAGGTCGTGCAGCTCTATCTGCACGAGCTCGTCACCTCCGTGACCCAGCCGACGAAGGTGCTGCGGGGCTTCAGGCGGGTGTCGCTGGCGCCGGGCGCCTCGACCCGGGTGCGGTTCGAGCTCGGACGGGATGATTTCGCCATCTGGGACGAGAACATGCGCCACGTGGTGCAGCCCGGCACGTTCGAGATCATGGCGGGCGCGGACTCCGTGCATCTCCAGCGCGCAACCCTGGAGGTCACGCGCTGAGCCACGAGCGCACGAGTGTCACTGCCGGGCCGGCTCGGCCCGGCAGCGCACCCGCAAGTGCGCCACCGGTGGCACACTCCAGCGCTTCCGGTCACGCGAAGCCGTGTCAATTTGACTCACCCGCGCGCGCCCCCATATAGTTTGCTGCGGATACTATATTGAAGTTGGTGCGCAGGGCGGCGGCGCCGTGTGCGCAGGATGCGATACCCCCTCCATGGCGCCGCCGCTCCGCCCTCGATCCGGATGTCAGATCAGGCGCCGCTGGAAGACGAGCGCGGCGGCCCCGCGCAGCCGCGCCAGATCACCGTCAGGGATCGGCACCACCGCGGGCGGCCTGCCGGCGATGGTGATGCCCCGCACCGCTTTCTCGATCGTCGGCCGGTAGCGGTGCCATGCCGAAGTGACTTCGCCTGCGATGTAGACGACGGCCGGTGACAGTGCCGCGACGATGAGGCGCAGCCCCTGGCCGATCTCCCGCGCCTGCCGCTCGAGAGCCGCGCCGGCGTGCGTGTTGCCCTCCTCCGCCAGATTCAGCAGCTCGCCGAACGTGACCGGCCGCTGCTGCGGCTGCAGCTCCCTGAAATAGCGCAGCGCGGCGCGGCACGAGGCGAACACCTCCCAGCATCCGCGCCGGCCACAGGCGCATTCCGGCCCGTCCGGATCGATGGAGATGTGGCCGAATTCCCCCGCCATGCCGTCGTGGCCGGTGATGATGCTGCCGTTGGCGAAAATGGCCGCCCCGACCCCCTCGGACGTGGTGATGAGGACCGCGTCGCGGTTGCCCTTGTCGTGATGGAAGGTGAGCTGCGCGAGCAGACAGGCGATCGCGGCGTTGGCGACGTGCACGGGCAGCTTCGTGCGCTTCTCGATCGCGCCCTTGAGGTCGAAATCGCGCCACTGCAGGTTCGGAGCGAAGAGGAACTTGTCGGTCCGGGGATCGACCCGGCCCGGGAAGCTGACCCCGATCCCCTCGATGGACATGCTCCCGAGGCCGGCCTTCATTCTCGACAGGGCGTCCAGGATCAGCTCCGTCGACGCGCCGGCGTCACGGCTGAGCGGCGCCATGGAGCGCGAGATCAGCCTGCCGTTGAGATCCACCATGGCGATCGTCGCCTGGCGTGGATGAATGTCGACGGCGAGCGCCGCCAGGCTCTCGTTCAGCCGGATGTGGGTCGGCCGGCGGCCGCGTTGCGACACGGCCGTGCTGCCCTCGCACACCCATCGCTCCGCGAGCAGCTGCCCGATGATCTGCGACACGGTGCTGCGCTGCAGCCCGGACTGCCTGGCGAGGTCCGCGCGGGAGAGAGGCTGGCGCGTGCGGATCAGCTCGAGAATGATGTCGCGGTTGATCCGCCGCGCCGTGACGCTCGTGGCGAGCTCGACTTCCGACAGGTCAACACACCTGATCTCAGGCGCGCGCCGACGCTTTTGCATTGCTCTCAGGCGGGCTCGTAGGTATGCCGCAGATGGTTGCCGAAGCCGCGGATCGCGCTCCAGGGGATGTCGGGCTCATGGAGCTCCGCCAGAGCGCCCAACTTCGCGGCTGCTTCCGAGATTTCGAGAAAGCACATCCTGACGGCATCGTAGGGCATGCCTTGATCGGCGAGCACTTTCTCCAATCCGCCGCCGCGAGTCAGATAGTCCCTTATCTTTCCGATGTTGCGCCGTATGTCCTGGTAACGGACGGCCGGCTTGGAGCTCGCCACGCTTAGAACGCCGGAACGGCCTCTCGGCTCAGAGCTTCTTTGAGCTCCGGTCGCCGGGCAGGCAGGATGACGATATCCACGTTGCGCGAAAGCGCTGCGGCCAGCTTTCCCTTCAAGCGGTCGACATATGCCACAAACTGGAACCCCGTGGGTGCCGCGCCGGGCGCCAGATCGAGCGCCAGATCGACGTCCGAGGCGAGGGTATCTTCGCCGCGCGCCACGGAGCCAAACACGGACACGTGGCGGACTCCCTCGGCCCGTAGTTCGGGCTCCAGGGCTTTCAACGTCCGCAGGACCTGACTCGTATGCACGTGGCGCGAGGGGCTCATGAATTCATTCTATCACCAATGGCCGAATCAGCGCGGCATGACGGTTGGCTTTTCAATTACTTAATTGGACCGGCCAACGTGCCCGGCGGCTTACTGGGCTGCGCCGGCCGCGGCGGGACGCCGCT
>DASZYK010000233.1:0-1928 GCA_035545455.1 Steroidobacteraceae bacterium | reverse complement strand
GGATCGGACACTTTGGACTGCAGCTTCTCGGCGAGCGCCTTCACGCTCTGGCCGACCTGATCGGCCTGCTGCTGCAGCTGGATGGCCTGGTTCTCGGCGGTCTGGTAATCCACGTTGTTGTCTCCTTCGGTTGCGAGCTCGGCTCGATGGGGGCTTCGACCGGCGAATCGTACCTTTGTTCTGCCGCTCCCGGCTCAGATTGCCTTCACGGGACACGATCATGGACGCTGAAGAGCCCCAGGCCATTGGCACTGCCAGCAAAAGGCTTTCGCCCCGGACCCGGCCGCTGACGGGTGTCAGGACTTGGTCAGGATTAGCTGCGATCGTGCGCCGTCGCTGATCCGCTCGGAAGGAGAGACCCGTGCCGAAGCCGACTTCGTTCCTGCCGCTGCTCGCCGCCGCCGGCCTCGCGTGGCTGCCGGGGCTCGCGCCCGCCGAGTCTCCTCCGGGCCCGATTGCGCGCATCGGGACCATCGAAGTGCCCGGCGCGCCGCTTACGAGCTTCGACATCGGCTTCGTCAACGCGGACGGGGTATACGCGCTCGCCGACCGCTCGAACTTCGGTCTCGACTTCTTCGATGCCGCCACCGGCCGTTTCATCGGCCGCGCCACGGGATTCAAGGGCTATGCCCGCTCGGACGGATTCGACCTGGCGGGCCCGAACGGGGTGGTGGCCATCGGCAGACACGAGTTCTGGGCGGGCGACGGCGACAGCACCGTGAAGGTGGTCGACCTGCGCAGCAGGAAGGTTGTCGCAAGCATCCGGACCGGCGGCAGGAAGCGCGCGGACGAGCTGGCGTATGACCCGCGCGATCACCTCGTCATCGCGGTGAACAACGCCGACGATCCGCCCTTCATCACCTTCATTTCCACGCGCACCCGCAAAGTCGTCGGCCGGCTCGAGCTCGAGCGGGCGAGCGACGGGGCCGAGCAGCCGCTGTGGAACCCGGCCTCGGGACTCGTCTACCTCTCCATCCCTTCGCTCGACGGCGTCAAGGCCCGCGGCGCCGTAGCGGTGATCGATCCGCGTGCCGAGCGTCTGGTGGGGTTCATGCCGGCCGAGCAGTGCATGCCGGCGGGGCTCGCCCTCGGACCCCATGACGACCTGCTCCTCGGGTGCAGCCGCGATGCGGTCGCGTCGGGCTTTCCCGCCCGCTCCCTGGTGATGAGTGCGGCCACTGGCAGGATCGTCGCGAGCTTCCCTGAAGTCGGCGGCTCCGACGAAGTCTGGTCGGACCTCAAAGCGGGCCGCTATTACCTCGCAGCCGGGGCGAACACCGGCGGGCCCGTGCTCGGCGTCATCGACGCGAGAGCCAACCGCTGGATCGGCAACCTGCCCACCGGCAAGTACGCCCATTCCGTGGCCGCCGACCCGGCGACCGGCAAGGTGTTCGTGCCGATCGCGGCCGGCTCCGCGGCCGCCTGCCCGCGGGGCTGCATCGCCGTGTTTGGTCCGCGCGGGAAATGACGCTCGGAGGGCAGCGCTCGGGCTCCCGCCCGAGCGCCGCCCGCGCGTCTGTCGCGGATCATGAGCTCGCGTACCGCGCGCGGCGCGAACTCACACCATTCGATGCCGACGCCGGTATCGGTTTCCCGCACCACGTAGGCCGGCAATCGCACGGAACGGCCCCCGCCGGACCCGGGTCCCTCCAGAATCACCTCCACCGGCCCGCGCGGCGGCCCGCGGCCTTGCGTGCGCACGAATGCGCCGCTCGAGCTGACGTTTTCCATTGAGCCTGCGATCGGCGGCGAGGAGCCGCAGGACAGCTCCACGGTCAGATGCAGCGTGACGCGCTCGCCCCATCGATGCTCCATGACCGTCACTCCCCACGATGTGACCGAGGTCATTATGCGCTCATCGCGCGGCGAGGGAAGAGCTTTCCAACATCCGGCCCGCAGGAATTTCTCCGGCCGCTGAAAACGCTTCA
>DASZYK010000232.1:0-8619 GCA_035545455.1 Steroidobacteraceae bacterium | reverse complement strand
CCGTCAGCACCGGCCGTTCCGCAGCGTCTGCCGCTGCCGAATATTTCTGTGCGGCAACGGCGATGCTCACGCTGGTGTGGCTCGCCCTGCGCCGCGCCGCCCGTGCGCAACACCATGGGGAGGTGTTGCGAGGCTTCCAATGGACTTATGCCGCCTATGCGGCGGCTTTCTGCATCACCTCACTCGCGGTGTTCCCGACGATAGATCGCTGGCAGGACCTTCCGCTGTTGGCGGGGCAGATCCAATCCAACGCCGAGCACGAGAAGCTGGCGCTGCTCGACCCCGACGAGACGACCGTCGCGATGCTCGATCGCCGGCTCCGCACGCCGCTCACCGTACTGGCGTCGAAAGAGGATGCTCCACGGAAGGCGGTGAGTGCCTGGTTCGCAGCGCAGGGCGACCGCGCGCGCGTGCTCGTCCTGCTGCCCGGGCACGCGCCGGGTGAGATGACTCCGCTGCTCGAACGCGCGGGTCTTTATCGGCCGCCAGGAGATGGCGTCGCGGCCGAGCTCGAGAGCGAGGGAGTCGCCGTCATCGCCCGCCGCTATGAGCTGCCGCACGGGCGCCGTTACGCCCTGCTCGCGCCGGCGGCGAAGAGGTCATGGTGAGCGCTCTTTGCAGCGGGTGGGGGAAGTCACAAGATTCGGAACGTACCTTTTGGAAATGGCGCGCCCGGAGGGATTCGAACCCCCGACCACCTGGTTCGAAGCCAGGTACTCTATCCAACTGAGCTACGGGCGCGGCTCGGGCATTTTATCAGGCGGCCGGCGCCGGCTGTGGCTTTGCGCCGAAGTATCCGGCGGCCAGCAGCCCGAACCAGACCGGCGCGACGTAAAGCGCCACCCGGGTATCCGGTTTCAACCAGAGCATGGCGGTCACAAAGAGCAGGAAGGCCACCACCAGCCAGTTCACCGCCGGAGCACCGGGCATGCGGAAGCTGGCGGCGGCGACCCGACCCTCGCTGACCGCGCGCCTGTATCCCAGGTGCGCAACCATGATGATGCCCCACGTCCACAGCGTACCCACCAGGGAGACGCTGGTCACCCAGATGAAGACGTGCTGGGGCACCACGTAGTTGAGAAACACCCCGATCAGCATCACCGCCGCGGAGACATGAATGCCCGCCGCCGGCACGTTGCGCCGGCTCAGCAATGCGAAGGCGCGCGGCCCCTGGCCGCGGCAGGCGAGCGAGTAGAGCATGCGGCCCGTGCTGAAGAGCCCGCTGTTGCAGGACGACGTTGCGGCGGTGATGACGACGATGTTGATGATGCTGGCCGCCGCCGGGATTCCCAGCTTCTCGAACACGAAGACGAAAGGGCTCGTATCCGGGCTCAGCTGGTTCCAGGGCACGAGCGCCATGATGACGACCAGGGCGCCGATGTAGAAGATCAGGATGCGGAAGATGATCCCGTTGGTCGCCCGCGGCAGCACCACGGCCGGATTCTCCGCCTCGCCCGCCGTGACGCCGATCAGCTCCACGCCGGAGTAGGCGAACATCACGATCTGCAGCGTCAGCAGCACCCCGAGCATGCCGAACGGCAGGAAGCCGCCATGCGACCAGAGATTGGCGAAGCTCGCCTGCGGGCCGAAATCGCCGAAATGAAAGCCGATCACCGCGAGCCCGGCCAGGATGAGCGCCACGATCGTCACGATCTTGATCAGGGCGAACCAGAACTCGAGCTCGCCGAACACCCGCACGGCGAGGAGGTTTGCCCCGTACAGCACCAGCAGAGCGACGAGAGGCGGCAGCCATTGCGGCATCCAGGGAAGCCAGAAGCGCACGTAGATGCCGATCGCGGTGAGCTCCGCCATCGCCGTCACGACCCACATGAACCAGTAGGACCAGCCGGTCACGAACCCGGCGAACGGGCCGCAGAACTCGTCGGCGTAAGTCGCGAAGGAGCCTGCGACGGGCCGGTAGGTCAGAAGCTCCCCCAGCGCGCGCATGATGAAGAAAATCGCGACACCGCCGACCACGTAGCTCATGATGAGCGCAGGACCGGCGTTGTGGATGGCCTGCGCCGAGCCCAGGAAGAGCCCCACCCCGATCGTGCCGCCCAGGGCGATCAGCTGGATGTGACGGTTGCGCAGGTTGCGCGACAAGTGCTCGGATTGCGGCATGCGGACCCCGTTATCGGCTTGCGCTCGCTGGCGCGCCGGCTGGGCGCGATCTTAACGCCGATACGACGATGATGCCGCCATAGGCTGGCAAGTCGAGCGCCTCGGCAGGCAAATGAATCCGCCACCGCCTGCCCGTGGCGAGGTCCTGAGCGTCCGCCGAAGTGAAGCCGGTCAGGGCGCTGCAAGTGCGCAGCCGCACGCGGATTGGCGCACTCCCGAAGTTGAGGGCGACGACCGCGCCCGAGGCGCCGGCGGTGGCCGGACGCAGATAAGCCAGGACCTGCCGGTCCTGGTCCGTCGCGAGCATCTCGAGCCGCGGTGAGGTCAGGGCGCGCAGCTTGCGCCGCTCCCGGGCCATGTGCGCGAAAAGAGGGGTCAATCCGTAGCGGTCCCGCCATCTGATGGGCGGTCCCTCATCGTACGGCTGAAAGGCCGCGCCGACTTCCTCGCCGTCATAGATCAGCGGAACGCCTGGCAGCGTGAACAACAGCTCGATCGCGGCGCGGGTCTCGCCAATACCGTAGCGCGTGATGAAGCGCTCTCCGGTGTCGTTGTTGTCCAGAAATCGCAGCAGCAGCGTGTGCTCGGGATAGCCCCTGCCCTCATTGGTCAATGCGGCGCGAAGCCGCGCGAGGTTCGGCAGGCCCCCGGCCGGAGTGAACACACCGTCCCACGCCCACTGTCCGAGTCGCGAGGTCCAGTCGTAAGCGGCATCGAATCCGTGGGTCACATAGTATCCATCCCGGCCGGAAGCCTCCGCGATCAGGATGACGTCGGGGTCGATGCGGGCCAGATGCGCGCGCAGCCTGGGCCAGAAGCTCGGGTCGCGTTGGCGCACGGCCCACGCCGCATCGAGGCGAAAGCCGTCGACGTGATAGTTCCGCAGCCAATGCGAGATGGCGGTCAGCATGTAATTGCGCACCGCCCGGTCGCCGTAGTCGAGATTCTCCAGATTCGTCCAGTCGAAGTAGTGCACCGCTCTTCCCGAGCGGTCCCGCTCGAACCAGCCCCAGTAAGGCGATTTCCGGCCGCGCCGCTGCGCATCCCGGTAGTAAGGCGACTGGTCCGAGAGATGGTTGGCGACCATGTCGAGCAGCACCCGCATGCCCAGCGCGTGGGCGGCGCGAACGAGCGATCGGAGCTGCGCCTCCGAGCCGAACCGCGCGCGCAGACGGAATTCATCGGTCACCGCATAGCCGAAATCCCCGCGCGATGCCGCGGTGACCGGAGAGAGGAGAATCGCGTTCGCCCCGAGCGCGGCGATGGCGGGCAGACGAGCCTGGATGGCCGCGAATCCATTCCTGCCGGCCGGGGCGAAGAAGAACGGCGAGGCGTCATAGAGGATGATGCCGCGCGGACTTGGCGGACGCTGCGCGGCCGGCGGAGCGGACGCCGCCGGGGCAGCCACCGCAGCACCGGCGGCGGCCACCATCCACAGGGCGAGCAGGAGGCTCCGGGCCCACCCGCGCCTCATGACCCGCCCATGCTACTCTGCTGTGGTCGAGCCGAGGCCGGGCCTGAGCGGGCCCCGGGGGTCTTCGTCTGGATCGGTCGTTGCATCGGAGCGAAATTCGTGGCGTCCAAGCGAGCTGCCGGCGTGCGGTCGCGCCTGCCCATAGAGAGGGTCCGCTGCGGCTGGGTTCCGGCGGGCGATGAGGAGTACATCCGCTACCATGACGAGGAGTGGGGCCGGCCGGTTCACGACGACCGGCATCTCTTCGAGATGCTCACGCTGGAGGGCGCGCAGGCGGGCCTCTCGTGGTCCACGATTCTGCGCAAGCGCGGCGCCTATCGAAAAGCCTTCGCGGGCTTCGACCCGGCGAAGGTGGCCCGCATTGACGCGCACCGCCGCGCGGCGCTGCTCACGGACCCGGGCATCGTCCGCAACCGGCTGAAGATCGAGTCCACCGTGACCAACGCACGGGCATATCTGGCCGTGCAGAAGGAGTTCGGCTCCTTCAGCCGGTATCTGTGGGACTGGGTCGGCGGCCGGCCGGTCATCAATGGCTGGCGCAGCCGCGGCCAGGTGCCCGCCCACAGCGAGCTGAGCGACCGGATCTCCCGCGATCTCAAGAAGCGAGGCTTCCGCTTCGTGGGCTCGACCATCATTTACGCGTACCTGCAGGCCGTGGGCGTCGTGAACGACCACACGGCCGAATGCTACCTGTACGTGGCCCGACCCGCTGCGCGCGGGTAGCCCGCAAAGCCTCGCGCTCTTAAGATAGCCGGTCGATCAACCAGGGGAATCCTCATGAAATCGCTCTTAGCGGCGGTCGCCATCGCCGCAGCCGCACTCGCTCCCGCAGCCCGCGCAGACTGCAGCTACCCGCCGGCGCCAAGCCACATTCCGGACGGCAACTCGGCGACTCTCGCCCAGATGCTCGCCGGCCAGAAGGCCGTGCAAAGCTACAACGAGCAGATGACCGCGTATCTCGCCTGCATCAAGCTCGAGCGCGACACCAGGGTGGCACAGGCCGGCGACAAGCTGACCAAGCAGCAGAAGCAGGAGCTCGAGGCGATCGAGATCCAGAAGAACAACGCCGCCGTCGACCAGCTGCATGCGGTGGCCGACCAGTTCAACGCCCAGGTGAAGATCTTCAAGGCCAGAGACAAGAAGTCCGACTGACCGTGCTCAGTCCCGCGCAGGCCGATGAGCGCATCGCGCAGCACCTGACGTGTCTGCCGATCGAGTCGCTGCCCCTCGCGCAGTGCGCGGGGGCGGTGCTGCGCGAGAACATCTACGCCGAGCGGGACCAGCCGCCATTCGACCGGGTGACCATGGACGGAATCGCGCTCGACAGCCGGGCGGTACGTGAAGGGACCCGGCGCCTGCGCATTCAGGCCATGCAGGCGGCCGGCGATCCGCCGCTCACCTTAAGCCGGCCCGATCACTGCATCGAGGTCATGACCGGCACGCCGCTGCCCGCAGGTTGCGACGCCGTGCTGCCGGTGGAGCGAATCACCGTCAAGGACGGGGAGGCGGAACTGGCGAGCGACGTCTCGGTGGAACCGGATCAGAACGTCCACCGCCGCGGCACCGATTCCCGCCAGGGGACTCTTCTGCTCGCCTCCGGCACGCGTCTTGGCCCCCCGGAGATCGCCATTGCGGCGGCGGCCGGCATGGCGCGGATCCGGGTGAGCAGCCAGCCGATGCTCGCCGTCATCTCCACCGGGAGCGAGCTCGTCGAGCCCGGCGAGCCGATTCTGCCGCATCAGGTCCGCCGCTCGAACGCCTACGCCATTGCGGCGGCCCTGCGGCTGCATGGGTTTCAGCGCGTAGCGGACGACCACATTGTGGACGACGCGGCTGAGCTCAGGCGCCGGCTGAAATTCCATCTGGAGACGCACGATGTGCTCGTGCTGAGCGGCGGCGTCTCGATGGGGAAGCTCGATCTCGTGCCGCAGGCTCTGGAGGAGCTCGGGGTGCGCTGCGTATTTCACAAGGTCGCGCAACGCCCCGGCAAGCCGCTCTGGTTCGGCATCGGAAGCTCGGGCGCGGCGGTTCTCGGGCTGCCCGGAAATCCCGTGTCGACGGCCGTATGCGTCTCCCGCTACGTCCTGCCCGCGCTCGCCGCCAGCCAGGGCCAGAGCCCGTCGCGGCCGGAGCGCATGGCCCTGGGGGCGCCCGTCACCGTCAACCCGCCGCTCACCTTCTTTCTGCCAATCCGCATCGAGATCGATGACTGGGGCCGCAGCTGGGCCATGCCGAGCCCCACGAACGGCTCGGGCGATTTCACGGCGCTGGCGGGCACGGACGGGTTCGTGGAGCTGCCTCCGGGCCCCAATACCTACCCCAGGGGTTTCGTAACCCGCATGCACCGGTGGTAGGCTGGTGGCCGGATGTCTTCCACTGATGCGATCGTCCCTCTCCCCGGGTCCGGGCCGCACGACCGGCGCGGACGGCCGCTGCGCGACCTTCGGATCTCGGTCATGGACCGGTGCAACTTCCGCTGCCCGTACTGCATGCCGCGGGAGACCTTCCATGACCGCTACCGCTTCCTCGGGTCGCACGAGCGCCTGTCATTCGACGAGATCGTGCGCCTGGCGCGGCTCTTCGTGCGTCTCGGAGTGCGCAAGCTTCGCCTGACGGGAGGCGAGCCGCTGCTGCGGCCGAATCTCACGGATCTCATCGGCGACCTCACGGCCATAGACGGTGTCGAGGACATCGCGCTCACCACGAACGGCGTCCTTCTCGCCAGGTATGCCAGCGAGCTGCGCGCGGCAGGCCTGCAGCGCATCACCGTCAGCCTGGACAGCCCGGACCCGGAGGTCTTCCGCCGCATGAGCGGCGGCTTCGGCGGCCTCGAGGATGTGCTGGCGGGTATCGAGCACGCACGGCGCGCGGGTCTCGAGCCGATCAAGATCAACACGGTGGTGCAGCGGGGAATCAACGATCAGACGGTGCTCGATCTCATCGAGCGCTTCCGCGGCACGGGTGTGATCGTCCGCTTCATCGAGTATATGGACGTCGGCAACCGCAACCACTGGCGCCAGGACCTCGTGGTGCCCTCCCGGGAGCTGCTCGAGCGCATCGGCGAGCGCTGGCCGCTCGAGCCCCTCGGCCGCGAGTACCGGGGCGAGGTGGCGGAGCGCTATGCCTTCGCCGACGGCGGCGGCGAGGTCGGCTTCATCTCCTCCGTCACGCAGCCTTTCTGTGGTGACTGCTCGCGCGCGCGGCTGTCGTCCGACGGCGTTCTCTACACCTGCCTCTTCGCCACCCACGGGACCAGCCTGCGCGATGCGCTGCGCAGCGGCGCGAGCGACGATCAGCTGCTCGACACGCTGCGCCGAGTCTGGGCCGACCGGTCCGACAATTACAGCGAGCAGCGGCAGGCGCAGCGCGAATCGGCGGCCGGCGCCCGCAAGGTCGAGATGTTCTACATCGGTGGCTGATGGGGCGCGCGGGACTCTCACACCTGGACAGCCGCAATCGCCCGACGATGGTGGATGTTGGCGCCAAGGACGTCACGCACCGGGAGGCCATCGCGGAAGCGAGAGTCCACCTGCCGCGCAACGTCGCTGCCGCGCTGCGTGCGAGCGGGCATCGCACCAAGAAAGGGCCGGTCTTCGACACGGCCATCATCTCCGGCGTGATGGCCGCGAAGCGCACGCACGAGCTCATCCCCTTCTGCCACCCACTCGGCCTGGAGCACTGCTCGGTGGAGGTCGAGGAACTGCGCGGGGGGGAGATCGCGGTACGCTGCCGGGTCGCCGTGCATCACCGCACGGGCGTGGAGATGGAAGCGCTGACCGGCGCGACGGTCGCGGCGCTCACGATCTACGACATGTGCAAGGCGCTCTCCCACGACATCGAGATCACCGGCGTTCGGCTCCTCGAGAAGACGGGAGGCAAGCGCGCCTACAAGCGCAGCGCCCGCTCCACGGGCGGTGGGCGTAAAATCCGCACCTAGTATGGACGAGCCGCTCCCAGCTTCCCCCGGCCGGCGTGCCGGAACCGCCGCGGCGCCGCTCTACGGCCTCGTGCTAGCCGGCGGCCGCAGCGCCCGCATGCAGCGTGACAAGGCAGCGCTCCAGTATGCGGGACGCACCCAGCTCGAGCGTGCGGTCGAGCTGATCACCCCGCTCGTCGAGCGGGTGTTCGTCTCCGTTCGTCACGACCAGACCGGCGATCCGCTGCGGGCGCGTTTCGCGCAGATCGTCGATTCGGGCGAGGTCGAGGGGCCGATCGCGGGCATCCTCGCCGCGCAATCGCGCCATCCCGATGCGGCCTGGCTCGTGCTCGCCTGCGATCTGCCGCTTCTCGATCACGAGACGCTCCAACACCTCGTGCGCTCGCGTCAGCTCGAGCGGCAGGCCACGGCCTACCGGTCGAGCCACGACGGTCTGCCCGAGCCGCTCTGCGCGATCTACGAGCCGTCGAGCCGCGAGGCAATCCGCGCCCACGTCGCGAGCGGACGCGACTGCCCGCGGAAGTTTCTGCTCAATGCAGACACCGCGCTGCTCGAGCAGCCGGAGCCGGGCGCGCTCGACAACGTCAACACACCCCAGGAATACGGCTCGGCGCTCCACCGGGCGCGGCCGACTGGAGCGCCGGCTGCACCGACGGGAATCGCAGCGAACGGCACGCGTCGGATCGACGTGCAGTACTACGCCCTGTTGCGCGAGCAGGCCGGGCGCAGCTCCGAATCGCTGATCACCGCCGCCGCCACGCCGCGCGAGCTCTATGAGGAGCTCAAGGGTCGCTATCCATTCTCGCTCGCGCCGGAGATGCTGCGAGTTGCGGTTAACTCGGAGTTCGGCGATTGGGGGCAGCGGCTGCGCGAGGGCGACTCGGTAGTATTCATCCCGCCGGTGGCGGGGGGGTGAGCGCGGTGCCTTCATCGAGGACACTCAATGTGTCCTCGATCCGCGCGAACGCCCGGCCCCGGACGGGCCGGGCCGGGTGCCCCGCCACCATGGATGGTCAATGGCACGGCCCGAACGCGGTGCCTTCATCGAGGACACTCAATGTGTCCTCGATCCGCGCGAACGCCCGGC
>DASZYK010000231.1:0-9907 GCA_035545455.1 Steroidobacteraceae bacterium | reverse complement strand
TGCCCGGGTCATCGTGTGCAACGACGCCCGTATGCAGGAGATCTATTGGGCGTGCTTCGAGCGCGGGAAGGACGGACTGGCGGCGGCTCAGGGCCCCGAAAGAGTCGGGCCCCAGGCGAGCGTCCGATTGCCCTCCGAGTGGCCCGTCGCGGCGGGCGTCGGTCGCGGCTTTGCCGCCTACCCCGCGCTGAGGGATCTCCCCGGTGTCCTGATGCTGCCGTCCTGGGACCGGCTTCTTCCCCGTGCCGCCGAGGTGGCGCGTCTCGCCGCGCCTGAGCTCGCCGCGGGCCGGTTGCTCGGTCCCGATGCCGCCATTCCCGTCTATCTACGGGATGATGTCGCGCGGCCGCAGCCGTAACATTGCGGGAGCGCCGTCATCACTCTGCAACATTTCCCGACTGTAATACCATCGGAGCAGAGATCGGCGGCGATGCACGGAAAACTCATTCTGGTGGTGGAGGACGAGCGGGCGATCCGCGACATGATCGCTTTCGGCCTGAAGCGCGCGGGCTACAGCGTGCGCGAGGCGGAGGACTGCCGGGCCGCGCGCGAGGCGCTGGCCGACCGCCTTCCGGACCTGATGCTGGTCGACTGGATGCTGCCCGACATGAGCGGCCTGGAGTTCATCCGCTCGGTCAAGCGCGACCGCTTCACCCGCGAGCTTCCCGTCATCATGCTCACCGCCAGGGCCGAGGAGGGCGACAAGGTGACGGGTCTGGAGAGCGGAGCCGACGACTACATCACCAAGCCCTTCTCGCCCCGGGAGCTGCTGGCGCGCATCAGCGCGGTGCTGCGGCGGGCCGGCACCGTCGGCCTGGATCAGATCATCGAGTTCGAGGGGCTCAGGCTCGATCAGCAGGGCCAGCGGATCACCGTGAAAGATGAGGTCCTGCCGCTCGCGCGCACCGAATACCGCATGCTCGAGTTCTTCATGAGCCGGCCGGAGCGCGTCTTCAGCCGCGAGCAGCTCATCGCGCGGCTCTGGGGCAGCGACACCAGTGTCGAGGACCGGACCATCGATGTCTGCATCCGCAGGCTGCGCATGGCGCTCGAGCCCTACGGCCTGGACCGCTACATCCAGACCGTGCGCAGCGCGGGCTACCGCTTCTCCAGCAAGGCGCAGTGAGGGCGCAGCTGCAACCCGGCACTCACGCATGGTGGTTCGCCGCCGGCCGGCTGCTCGGGACGATTGCCGCCGGGCTGATCATCGGCGCCCTGCTCGGCAGCATCTGGGGCGGGCTCGCCTGCGCGCTCGTCGCCCACCTGACCTGGCAGCTGGTCGTTCTCTTCCGGGTCGAATGGTGGGTGCGGCACCGCAGCTTCGCCGATCCGCCGAACGTCGGCGGCGTCTGGGGGGAGATCGTTTCCCAGATCGTGCGCCTGCACCGGCGCAAGCGCTTTCACAAGCAGCGCTTCGTGCAGCTCATGCGCCAGCTGCAGAGCTCGACCGCGGCGTTGCCGAACGGCGTCGTCATCCTCAATCCGCAGCGCGAGATCGTCTGGTTCAACCGCATGGCCGGCAGGCTCCTCGAGCTGCGGCGCACGGCCGACCTGGGTCTGAGGATCGAGAACCTGTTGCGCGAGCCGCAGTTCGCCCGCTACCTCAGGCTCCAGGACTACACCAATCCGGTGATCATTCGCCGGGCGAGCCGTGAGGACTGCTTCCTCTCGCTGCAGATCGTGCCCTATGGCGAGGGCCAGCAGTTGCTCCTCGTCTCGGATGTCTCCCGCCAGATGCGCCTGGAGGCGATGCGCCGCGACTTCGTGGCCAACGCCTCGCACGAGCTGCGCTCGCCGCTCACCGTCATCTCCGGCTATCTCGAGACGCTGAGCCAGGATCCGGCGCTCGACCGCGAGCTCGCCGGGCCGGTGGCGGAGATGCGCCGCCAGGCCGACCGCATGACTTCCATCATCCACGACCTGCTCGAGCTCTCGCGGCTCGAGCAGTCGAGCGAGCCCGTGGGGGGCGAGCCGGTCGATGTCGCCGCGCTGCTCGCGCTGCTGCGCAAGGACGTGCTGGCCCGTCCCGTGCATCCGCGGGAGGTGCGGGTGCGGATCGATTCCGGCGCCGAGCTCATCGGCGAGGAGTCCGAGATCCACTCCGCCTTCTCCAATCTGGTCGACAACGCCGCCAAATACACGCCCGCGGACGGGTCCATCGAGATGCGCTGGTGGGTCGATGAGGACGGCGGGCACTTCTCGGTGACCGATACCGGCATCGGCATCCCGTCGGAGCACATTCCGCGGCTCACGGAGCGCTTCTACCGCGTGGATCAGGGGCGCTCGCGCGCCACCGGGGGGTCGGGGCTCGGCCTTGCCATCGTCAAGCACGTCCTGCAGCGGCACGGCGCGGAGCTGGAGGTGCGCAGCGCGATCGGCAAGGGCAGCACCTTCACCTGCCATTTCCCTCCGCAGCGCGTGCACGCCGCCCGCGCGGCAACCGCCGTGTAACCGTGACGAGTCATGCTGCCGTCACCGGACCGTTACGAGTCGGCGGCGAAGATGACATCTCCTCGGATCAGGATCGCAGCCCACGCATCCTGTCTTCCGGCAGGCGGCCGCAGGCGAGCCGAATCGCTTCTGCCGGCCGGCGTTTCGGCTATCATCGCGCCCCGGAGTCCGTCGGGACCATGAGGCGAGCGCTGCAATCCATGGCCGCACAGGCTCCCAGAGCCGGAGAATCACCCTGATGGAAACCGCCGACCTCAGCCACCACATCTCCCGACGCTTCAACGAGGACCTCGAGCGCGTGCGCAGCAAAGTGCTCGGCATGGGCGGCTTCGTGGAGCAGCAGCTGCAGAAGGCCATCACCGCTCTCACCGAGGGCGACAGCTCCCTCGGGGAGTCGGTGGCGCTCGGGGACTACCAGGTGAACAACATGGAGGTCTCGATCGACGAGGAGTGCAGCCGGATTCTGGCGACGCGCGCGCCCGCGGCGGGCGACCTGCGCGTGATCGTCGCCATCATCAAGACGATCACCGACCTCGAGCGCATCGGCGACGAGGGCGAGAAGATCGGCTACATCGCCTCGCGTCTCGCGACCATGGAGCGCCCCGCCGACAAGTATCGCGAGATCAAGCATCTCGGCCGCATCGTCTCCGAGATGGTCCATGACGCCCTCGACGCCTTCGCCCGCATGGATGCGGAATCGGCTCTGCGTGTCGCTCGCCAGGACCGGCTGGTGGACGAGGAGTACGAGGCCATCCAGCGCCAGAGCATCACCTTCATGATGGAAGACCCGCGCACCATTCGGCGCGCGCTGGACGTCATGTGGGTGGTCCGCTCACTGGAGCGTATCGGCGACCACGCGAAGAACATCAGCGAGTACGTCATTTACATGGTGTACGGCAAGGATGTCCGGCATACCTCGCTCGATGACGTCGAGCGCGAGTTGCGGGAGCGGTCGTCCCCGGGCGGCGGCGATCTGAGACCCGGGGTGAAACCGTGAGCGGCGCGCCTCTGACCGCGATGAGCAGGTCCGCGGGCGCGCTTCCCCGCCGGCCGGTCAATCTCGCCGGCTTCCTCATCTGCGCCGGACTCATCGCCTACGCCCTGTACGCGCAGTTCCGTCTCGGGCTCGAGCCCTGTCCGCTCTGCATCTTCCAGCGCATCGGGATCGCGGCGCTCGGCGCCGTATTCCTGCTCGCCGCGCTGCACAACCCGCGCGGCTGGGGCGCGCGGGTCTATGCCGTGCTCCTCGCGGCCGCGGCCCTGGCCACCGTGGCAGTGGCCGCCCGGCAGCTCTACATTCAACACCTGCCGCCCGGCGCGATCCCTTCGTGTGGCGCGCCGCTTTCCATGATGCTGAAGTTCATGCCGCTCACGGCGGTGATCCGCAAGGTCCTCACCGGCAGCGGCGAGTGCGGCGTCGTCAACTGGACTTTCCTCGGCCTCGCCATGCCCGCGTGGGTTCTCATCTGGGCCGCGCTCCTCGGCGCCGTGGGCGTGACCGCGAACGCCAGGCGCTCCTGAGGCGCGGGGCCGCCTAAGCGAGGAGGTTCCTCAGCACGTTGAAGTACATGCGGTGGAGCGCATCGATGTCCGTGAGGCGCACGCACTCGTTCACCTTGTGAATCGACGCGTTCACCACGCCGAGCTCCACCACCTGGGCGCCCAGCGGCGCGATGAAGCGGCCGTCCGACGTGCCGCCTCCCGTGGACATCTTCGGCCTTCCCCCGGTGACGTCCTCGATCGCTGCGCCAACTGCGTCAGACAGGGTGCCCGGCTGCGTGTAGAACGGCTCTCCGGACAGGTACCACTCCAGCGTATAGCGCACGCCGTGCTTGCGCAGGATTCCCTCGACCGTCTCCTTCAGCCCTTCGAGCGTCTGCACCGGCGAATACCGCAGGTTGAACCGCGCCTTGAGCTCCCCGGGGATGACGTTCGGCGCACCCGTTCCCGCGTTGAGATTCGAGACCTGAAAGCTCGTCGGCTCGAAATGCTCCGTCCCCTGGTCCCACACGCGGCTGGTGAGCTCGGCGAGCGCCGGCGCGAGCTTGTGGACCGGGTTCTCCGCCAGGTGCGGGTAGGCGATGTGCCCCTGGACGCCATGCACCGTCAGCCGGCCGCTGAATGAGCCGCGGCGGCCGATCTTGATGGTATCGCCGACCGACACCTCGCTCGAGGGCTCGCCCACCAGGCACCAGTCGAGGCGCTCCCGCCGCGCGGCGAGCGTCTCGACGACACGCTTGGTGCCATCGACGGAGGGGCCTTCCTCGTCGCTGGTGATGAGAAAGGCGATCCGGCCGCGGTGCGAGGGATGGGCGGCGACGAATTCCTCCGTGGCGGTGATCATCGCGGCGAGGCCGCTCTTCATGTCGGCGGCGCCCCGGCCGTAGAGGAGCCCGTCCCGGATCGCCGGCACGAAGGGGTCGCTGCGCCACTCCTCCAGCGGTCCAGTGGGCACCACGTCCGTGTGCCCCGCGAAGCAGAACACCGGGCCTTCATCGCCGCCGCGGCGCGCCCAGAAATTCTCCACGCTGCCGAAGCGCAGCGGCTCGACCTCGAAGCCGAGCGCCCGCAGGCGCCGGATCATCACCTCCTGGCAGCCCTCGTCGGCGGGCGTCACGGAGCGGCGGGTCATCAGGTCACGGGTGAGCTCGAGAGTGGCGGACATGTCTCCAGACCGGCTGAGCCGGCGCTCCGATGCGGTTGCGCGCGTTTATAAGGCGCCCGGCCCCGGGCAGCAAGCGTTTTCGGGACCGGGCCGACGCAATGAGGCCGTTCGTCACGCGCCTGCAACGTTCAGCGGCAAGACTATGCGGCGTCGGGAGCGCCGGCAGCAGGCGAGCGGGTCTGTCACGGGGCCGTCACATTCGTGTCATTAAATGCGCGCGCGTACCCGGCGCGGACGTCTGTCAGACGCCCGTCCGACACAATAAGTCACCTACGGAGCCAGTCATGTTCAAGAAATCCCTCGCAGTCTCCTCTGCCGTCGCCGCGGTGCTCGGCACCTTTGGCGGGGGAGCCGCGTTTGCCGCCGTGCCGCCGCCCAGCGTCGGCGGCAAGATCTACGCCGACCTCACTTATCTCGACGAGAAAGAGAACGATACGAAGATCGCCCCGAGCGGCGTGGGCGTCGACGTCAAGCGCTTCTACCTCACCTTCAGTGAGAAGTTCAACGACACGTGGTCGGCGAATATCACCACGGATGCCGCCTACAGCAGCGGTGGCGGCGCGGTGGACGTCTTCATCAAAAAGGCGTTCCTCCAGTACTCCCTGCCGGGCTCGAAGGCTTTCTTCGCCCGTCTCGGCTCGGCCGACCTGCCCTGGATTCCCTTCGTCGAGGACCTCTATGGCTACCGCTACGTCGAGAACACCTTGATCGACCGTCTGCACTTCGGCACCTCGGCGGACTGGGGTGTCCACGCCGGCGGACAGATCGATGGCGCCAGCTACGCCGTCTCGGTCGTGAACGGCAGCGGTTACAAGAACCCGACGCGCTCCAAGAGCGTGGACGTCGAGGCCCGCCTCGCCTACGCCCCGATCGACGGCCTGACCGTCGCCATCGGCGGCTACAGCGGCAAGCTGGGCAAGGACAACTACGCGGCCGCGGCCACGGACACCGCCCCTGCCACCTACCACACGGCCAACCGCTTCGATGCGCTGGTCGCCTACGTCAACAACGGTGCGCGCCTCGGCGTGGAGTATTTCTCCGCGAACGACTGGAACAACGTCACCACGGCGGCCTCTGACAAGGCCGATGGCTACGCTGTCTGGGGCTCGTACGACTTCACCTCCATGTACAGCGTCTTCGCCCGCTGGGATCAGGCCAAGACCAGCAAGGACCTCAATCCGGATCTGAAGGACGATTACTTCAACGTGGGTTTCGCCACCCATCCGACCAAGGGCGTCGACGTGGCGCTCGTGTACAAGCACGAGAAGATGGACAATGGTTTCATCAACTCGAGCTATGGCGGCTTCAGCAAGACCCTCGGCGCCGTCCCGATGACCCGGGGCGAGGTGAATGAGGTCGGCATCTGGGGCCAGGTGGCGTTCTGATGGCGGCCCAAACATTGCATTCTCTCGAGCACAACAAACGCGGAGGTATCATGAAAGCATTTCGTCCCGGCGCGCTGCGCAAATCCACGACGACGCGCCTCGTTGCCATCGCTGCGGCCGCGGTCGTCAGCACGCACGCGCTCGCGGCCGGCCAGATCACCGGCGCCGGCAGCACCTGGGTCTACCCGCTGGTGGCCAAGTGGGCGGCGGCCTACAGTCAGAACACCGGTGTCCAGGTCAACTATCAGCCCATCGGCTCGGGCGGCGGCATCCAGCAGATCAAGGCGGGCACGGTCGCCTTCGGGGCGAGCGACATGCCGCTGAGCCCCGATGTGCTCAGCCAGAACCACCTGATCCAGTTCCCCACCGCGATCGCCGGCGAGGACATCGTCTACAACCTTCCGGGCGTGCAGGCGGGACAGCTCCTTCTGACCGGACCGGTGATCGCCGACATCTATCTGCACAAGATCACCAAGTGGAACGATCCGGCGATCAGCAAGCTCAATCCGGGGCTGCGCCTGCCGGACATGACGATCAGCGTCGTGCACCGCTCCGACGGCTCCGGCACCACATTCACGTTCGCCGACTACCTGTCGAAGGTGAGCCCGGAGTGGAAGCAGAAGGTCGGGGCCAACACCTCGATCGCCTGGCCGACCGGCCTCGGCGGCAAGGGCAATCAGGGCGTAGCCTCGTACGTGCAGCGCATCCGCGGCTCGATCGGCTACGTGGAGTATGCGTACATCCTCGAGAACCACATGAACTACGCGCGCATGGTCAACAGCGCGGGCAAGGTCGTGAGCCCGAGTCTGCAGGGCTTCCAGGCCGCCGCGGCCAATGTGGATTTCACCAAGGTGAAGGATTTCTACGTGATCCTGACGGATCAGCCCGGCGCGCAGAGCTGGCCGATCTCCGGCTGCACCTGGCAGATTCTGCGCACTGCGGCGCCGAAGTCGGTGAACGAGCCGGTGACGAAATTCTTCCTGTGGGGCTTCGAGCACGGGCAGGACATGGCGAAGTCGATCGCCTTCGGGCCGCTGCCGACGAGCACCGTGCAGGCGATCCAGGATTACTGGAAGCAGAATCTGGGCATCTGAGGGACTTCACCTGCGAAAGGTCCCGTCGCAGGTGATAAGATGCAAGGACTCGTGCATGGGGCGGCTGTCCCGCCGGGACGGCCGCCCTTCTGAGCTCCCGCTTTGGACTGTCGTACGCGGTGACCCGCCGCGGCCGCCGGGCGCGCACGAACCCAATTGACAGTGATGACGAGCAGCATGAGTGCCAAGACGGGGGATGCGGCCATGAGCGGCCTGGTGGCGGTCGATCCGAAGCGTCTCGCCGGCCAGCGCCTCACGGAGCGGATATTCCACGGCACCACGCTCGCGGCGGCGCTGCTCGTCCTGGCGCTCCTCGGCGGCGTCATCGTGGCGCTGCTGCACGGCGCCTGGCCCGCGCTCGCGCGTTTCAAGCTGGCGTTTCTCACCCGGCAGATCTGGAATCCGGTGACCGATCAGTACGGCGCGCTGGGGGCCGTATACGGCACGCTCGTGACCTCGGTCATCGCGATGCTGCTCGCGCTGCCCATCAGCTTCGGCATCGCGGTCTTCCTCACCGAGCTCGCTCCGTCCTGGCTCAAGCGGCCGATCGGCGTGGCGATCGAGCTGCTGGCCGCCGTTCCCAGCATCATCTACGGATTCTGGGGGCTGTTCGTGCTCGCGCCCGTGCTGCAGGAGCACGTCGAGCCGTGGATCATCAGCACCCTGGGGGCGATCCCCGGGGTCGGCGTGCTCTTCAGCGGCGCGCCCTTCGGCATCGGAGTCCTCACCGCCGGCATCGTCCTCGCGATCATGATCGTTCCATTCATCGCGGCGGTGATGCGTGATGTGTTCGAGACGGTTCCGGATGTGCTCAAGGAGTCGGCTTACGGACTCGGTGCCACCACCTGGGAGGTCATCTGGCGGGTGGCCGTGCCGTACTCGCGCACGGGCATGGTGGGCGGCACGATGCTCGGCCTCGGCCGCGCCCTCGGCGAGACCATGGCGGTGACTTTCGTGATCGGCAATGCCCACCAGATCTCGAGCTCGCTGCTCGATCCCGGCACCACGATCTCCGCCACCATCGCCAACGAATTCACCGAGGCCACCACCAAGCTCTACTCGTCCTCGCTCATCGCGCTCGGAGCGCTGCTTTTCGTCATTACGTTCACGG
Organism: Steroidobacteraceae bacterium; assembly: GCA_035545455.1. GTDB lineage: Bacteria > Pseudomonadota > Gammaproteobacteria > Steroidobacterales > Steroidobacteraceae > 13-2-20CM-66-19. Next base: position 1,201 of record DASZYK010000231.1, on the reverse strand, counting down.
TCATCGCCATCGCGCGGCTGATGCTGCTGCGCCTCAACCGCCGCGCGCTTTCCTCCGTATGAGCCGGCGCATCCGTCGCAAGATCGTCAACGGGCTCGCGCTCGGGATGTCGGCGGCTGCGACGCTCGTGGGACTGCTGCTGCTCGGGGCGCTGCTGTGGTCGCTCCTCGATGAGGGGCTGGCGCATTTCTCCATGAACGTTCTGACCAGGATGACGCCGCCGCCCGCGACCCCCGGAGGGGGGCTGCTGAATGCGATCTACGGCAGCGCCATCATGACTCTGATCGGCATCGCGATCGGGGGGCCGGTGGGCGTGATGGCCGGCACGTACCTGGCGGAGTACGGCCGCCATGCGCGCCTGAGCGCCGTCATCCGGTTCGTCAACGACGTGCTGCTGAGCGCGCCGTCCATCATCATAGGCCTGTTCGTCTACGAGCTGGTCGTCGTGCCGATGGGGAACTTCTCGGCCATATCCGGCGCGATCTCGCTCGCGATCATCGCCATGCCCGTGATCGTGAGGACGACCGAGGACATGCTGAACCTCGTTCCGCAGGGGATGAAGGACGCCTCCACGGCGATGGGCGCCTATCCGTGGCGGACGATCATGAGCATCGCCTATCCGGCCGCGCGCAGCGGGATGGTGACGGGTCTGCTGCTGGCGGTGGCGCGGATCAGCGGCGAGACCGCGCCGCTTCTCTTCACCGCTCTCAACAACCAGTTCTGGAGCACCAGCCTCAGGCTGCCGATGGCCAACCTGCCCGTCGTGATCTTCCAGTTCGCCCTGAGTCCCTATGACAACTGGCAGCAGCTCGCCTGGGCCGGGGCGCTGGTCATCACCGCCGCGATCCTGGTTCTCAGCATCGCCGCGCGGGTGGTGATCGCGAGGCTCAGCCCCGCAAAAGGGCGCCGATGAGCACCCCGCAGGCGCAGCCGGACCTGCGGCGCGCGGACGCGGCCGACTCGGCGGCGATCAAGCTCGAGGCGCGGCACCTGAATTTCTATTACGGCGCGCTGCATGCCCTCAAGGACGTGAGCCTCACCCTGAAGGACCGCAGCATCACGGCCTTCATCGGCCCCTCGGGGTGCGGCAAGTCGACCCTGCTGCGGGTGTTCAACCGGATCTACGCGCTCTATCCCGGGCAGCGCGCGACCGGCTCGGTGCTGCTCGACGGCGACGACGTGCTCGACCCCAGGTACCCGA